>NZ_JBQAJM010000039.1:0-16773 GCF_052030685.1 Cysteiniphilum sp. 19S12-1 | reverse complement strand
CTGCCAATCACAATGCCATAAGTCGATTAAAAATAGCCAGACACAATAAAAAATTAATCTGAAACTCTAAACTTCAGCATTGTTATTGAACGCGCTGATAATTTTGGCTTAGCGCAATTACATCAATTGCGTGGACGTGTTGGACGCTCACATCACCAAGCTTATGCTTATTTACTGACACCACCTGAGGCATCATTAGCAAAAGATGCTAAAAAGCGTCTTGAAGCTATCTTAGAAACTGAGTCTCTAGGTGGTGGCTATATGCTAGCCAATCATGATCTTGAGATCCGAGGCGCCGGTGAGATGCTTGGCAAAGAGCAAAGTGGTAACATGCAAGGTATTGGCTTTAATCTGTATATGGAGTTACTGCAAAAAACCATTTCTGCCTTACAAAAAGGTGAAACCTTTGATGCAACCAAAATCAATCAATCATTTCAGCTAGATGCTCAGATTGAGCTGCGGATACCAACACTTTTCCCTGAAGAGTATATCTATGACGTGCACACGCGCCTTGGACTTTACAAGCGTATCTCTAGTGCAGAGACACATGATGAACTCGATAGAGTTAAAGTTGAAGTGATTGACCGCTTTGGTTTATTACCCGAACATGCGCAATATTTATTTGACATTACTCATTTGAAATTAAGCGCCACTCACCTAGGTATTCATAAAATCGAAATGCACTCATCAGGTGGCAAGATCAGCTTCAACACACCGCTTGAGTTTGATCCTATTCATTTGATTACGCTAGTGCAAATGCAGCCGCAAGATTTTCAGCTAAGTCAAGACCAAAAACTTGTTATTAAAAGAGCATTGTCTCAAGCACATGAAAGAATTGCGTTTATTAGTGTGTTCATGGATAAGTTACAGTCTAAAATAAAGCAAACAAGGCATTAAGTACCTAAGTAATAATGAAAAAAATAAGTTGAGCTTCAATTACACCCCTCACCCGCGCAGCTTAAGCTTCACAACCTCTCCCACAAGGGGGGAGATGCTAGCTGATGCAACTATTCTTGATTCGTTACTATGGGTATTCGGGTCAGGTTTGATCCGAATATGATGATTCGTGATTATTCTCAGACTTAATCCTAGAATAGATAATATTTGCGTAGGGGCGTATCGCATACGTCCTGCCATGCCTGAGATTACAAAACAGATAAATCAGCTACTTGGCGAAATAATTGGGATATTTTTTGTAAGATTGCCAAACGATTATTTTTGATCTTTTCATCTTCAGCAATAACCATGATGTGTTCAAAAAACTCGGCAATCGGTTCATCCAATGTCGACAAGCTCAGTAATGCCTCTTGATATTTTTTGTCACTTATTAACAGAGATAATTTGCTTTCAACAGAATGTAATACTTCAAACAAACTGATTTCTTCAGCTTCTTGCAGTATGCTTTGATCAATATTCAACACATCATTGACAACATTTTTTGCCAGAATATTAGCAACACGCTTGTTGCTTTGCGCCAAGCGCGCGCACGCTGCATGCGACTTAAAGCTAATCAAGGCATTAATACGCGCATCAAAGTCAGCAACATCGGCGTGATCAACGGCTTTCACTGCTTCAAATATTTCTGCAATAACCCCCTCTTCTTTATAAATTACCTTTAAGCGATCAATAAAGAATTGCTTCAAACTATCCTTTAAATCTGCTTGTGCGCTTAATTGATTCGCTTGGAAGGTGTTGATTGATAACTCGATCAATGTTGATAAAGAGATTGCTAAATGATGCTCTTTTAATATACGTAGCACACCAATCGCTGCACGCCTTAAAGCAAACGGATCCTTGTCCCCTGTTGGCTTTTGTCCAATGCCAAATATGCCAACTAACGTATCCATTTTCTCAGCAATAGCTAACGCTTGTGCTATTTTACTTTCAGGTAATTTATCCCCTGCATATTTTGGCCAATACTGCTGTTCAATTGCCTGACACACTTCACTGTCTTCGCCATGTGCTTTGGCATAATATTTACCGATAATGCCTTGCAGATCAGTAAACTCATAAACCATATCAGTCATTAGATCCGCCTTACTTAAGTATCCTGCACGCTGCGCAAGCTTCTCATCAGCGCCAATGACCTTAGCAATCGCTTGCGCTAATAAAGCGATGCGCTCAGTGCGATCAAAAACAGAACCTAGCGCTTTTTGGAATGTCACAACCTTTAACTTCTCAACATACGCCTCTAACGGCTTTTTAACATCAGTATCATAGAAAAATGCGGCATCTGATAGGCGTGCTGCCATTACTTTGTTGTTGCCTTTAATCACGGTTTGTGGGTTTGAGCTATCGATATTACTCATTGTAATAAAATGATTGATCATCTTATTGTTGTCATCCATTAAGGCAAAACACTTTTGATGCTCCTCCATTGCTGATATTAATGCCTCTTGTGGCACACGCAAAAAGTTTTGATCAAAGTCACATAATAAAGCATGTGGATACTCGACAATGGCTGTAACCTCTTCAACTAAGTCATCATTTAATACCACATGAGCATGGTGCGTTTTAGCTAAGGCTTTGGCAGAAGTGACTACTTTGTCTTTACGCACTTGCCAATCAATCAATACATGTGCCGCCTCTAGTTTACGTACATACTCACTAGCATCATTGATGTGTATTGCATCCGGCGCGTGGAAACGATGACCATAACTGATATGTGAAGTTTTGCAGCCATAAAAGTGAGCATCAACTAGCTCATCACCAAGAAGCAATATCGCCCAATGCACAGGACGCACAAACTGATAGTCCTCATCTCCCCAACGCATCATTTTTGGAATCGGTAGTTTCTTCAGTGCACTGTCAATAATATCAGCAATTATCTCTTTGGTTTGTTGTCCCTTTTGCTCAATTTGATAAAAAAGTCGCGTACCTTTACTGTGTTCAATAGTGGTAAGTTGATCAACACTCACACCACAAGATCTTGCAAACCCTAAAGCCGCTTTAGTTGGCTTACCATCCTCGTCATATGCTTTATCGATAAACGGACCTTCTTTATCGATCAATTTATCTTTTTGCGTTATTTGTAATTGCTCAATCACAAAAGCCAGACGTCTTGGTGAAGCATAGAATATTTTGCCTTGATAGCCAATATCTAACTCATCTAATACTTTACAGACATTTTCTAACAGTTTTTGTGCCATATTTTTTAAGGCTTTCGGTGGCAGCTCCTCCGTGCCTAATTCAAATAATAAATCAGCAGTATTCAACATAAATTAATTTCGTTAATTTCATCACTTGCAATGGGGCTGTATTTTAACGTTAATAATAAGCAAAAGTAAGCAAAAGCAGTAAAAACCTAAAACTCTAATGGAAAAATACTATTTTCACCCTGCTTTAAGTATACTTTGCATCATTTTCTTCTAGACTGTCCTTGAGCATGTGAAAGATACTCCCCAACTTAAAAGGAAATTAAAGGAGAAGACAATGAAGCGATGGAAGTTAATAATCAGTGTTTTGATGTTAGTGATCACACCCTATCTCTTTGCTGCTAAGATCAAAGTGATGACGTATAATGTGAATTTATTACCCAACATTCCTACCCCATTAACCACAAATTTAAATAAACCTTATCAACGTGCTTATTATATCCCTAAAGAAATTGCCAAACATAATATCGATGTTGTCGCACTGCAAGAAGCGATTGCGCCGATTTCTTTTTATATCTTGGATAAACGCATGAAAGCTTTCGGCTATAAGTATCGTACAGATGTTGTCGGTCAGCCAAGCTTAGAACATCTAAATCTACTTAATGGAGGTGTTGTTATTTACAGTAGATATCCAATTGTTGGTCAACCTCAATATGTGATTTTCCCACGTTCCTATGGACTTGAGAGCATTTCCAATAAAGGGGCTGTATTTGCTGCCATTGAAAAAGATCATCAAATCTATCATTTTATTTCACTACATGCGCAAAGCTTCAGCGGCACTATCGATGATAATGAGTTTAACGTATGGAAAAGACAGATGGGCGCTCTGCAAGAAGCTATTTCAAATCAACATTTCACAAGCAATGACAAAGTTATATTAATGGGCGACTTTAACGCAGATAGCGGTTATTCAAGTGCTACAGAACCTACTACTGGTAATATCGTCTATCGAACATTGCTTAATATGCTGCATTTAAAGTCAAGCGCGCCTTTTGCTCAAAACACACTGCCCTTTAGCTATGATAAATTAACCAATAGCATGGCAGTCAGTGATGAAAGAACGACACTTGATCACATGCTTTGTATTGATGGCGCTATCTGCCCAAGTGACACACAATCAACCATAGAAATTGTTGCACTTAAAAACAAGCATCTAGGTGATATGCCAGATTTATCTGATCATTATGCGATGATTGGCAGCTTGGTTTATCCTTAGTCTTTCTTAAGTCTTATCTTTTTGCGTGGACAAAAAGGTAAGCGAAAAATCCAGCGCAGAAAGTTTTTAAATGGCACTTACGCCGCAGTTTTTAAAACTCGTTACACTCAAACAGTTAAAAACCTTATTGCCCCTTAAGCGCCTAAAACTTCTCATCTGCACCGAACTCTGAAGGTTTTTGTCATTCTTTTCGACTCAACTTTAAATTATCACAAAGCAACTATTAAGCATGATGAATTCTCGTTTTAAATGCATTGCACCATCTGACATCACTATTTAAAATGCCTTTGCTTTACATAAAAAACACGATTAAATTAATGCTGCAATTCTTGATATATCCGATTCACATCTTTGAGACTCAACTCCGTAATTTCAGCCACATCCTCAATTGTGTAACCTTTCGACAGCATGTTTTGAGCAACTACTACGGTTTTGTCACGCATACCTTGTTGCATACCTTGCTGCATTCCTTGTTGCATTCCTTGTTGCACTCCTTGTTGCATACCATCTTGCTTTGCTGCTGCTTCTCTTCTTTGTAGGTAGTTCATAAATTCACCTTCTGTATTGTCATTAATTACCGCAATCAACCGATCAATAATCACTTCATTGGCACCAGGCCTGCTTTCTATGTATGAGAATATCTGATTTAACAGGTTTTTTCCAGCCTGTAAAAAATATATGGCTTGATTGGGATGCACTAATAACCACTCAATCAATGATTGCACTAATCGCTCGCGACTATGTTTGAGCATATACTCAAACATTAAATCTGGATCAAACTTTGCAAGTGCTTCATCACTCATTGTTGTCAAATCAATCAATTCAAACTGTCCCAGCTTAAGCTTGCCTGCTAACTCAGCATCCTCAAAACAATCATCCAGCGCTGTGCTATACGGATATGGAGAAACCTCACCATGATAAAGCACAATTGGTACCAACAAAGGCAACTGTTTATTGCCTTGATCTAAATGCCGCTGTATGATTTGCACCGAGTACGAAAGCATTCTAAAAGCCATCAAGCTTTCTGCTTTAGATTGATGTTCCCACAAAAAATAAAGATAGGCATCTTTATCATTAATCTTTGCTGCATATAGCACGTCAGAAACCACTTTACGTAAGTTATGTTGAATAAACTCCGTAGGTTGTTTGACTAAGCTTTTAAAATCAACCTTAGCCACTAAATACTCTGGCAGATGTTGCTTAATCAGCTTTACCACTTTACGCTTTTCCGAGAGATTCGCCTTAAAAAAAGCATCATGCGCAGTTAATACCTCTTTATTCTTTTTCGGCTTTTGTTGATGTGTTTGATCATTTTGTTTGGTTTGCCCACTATCCTTAGCCTGATCAATGTCTTTGTTTTTTGTCATAAACATACACAGCTTTACTTCAATACAACCATTGTTGTTGATTCACGCAACTAGATCAACTGTATTCTGTTGTCAATTTGATGGGAAAAATACTTCACCGCTGCAAGCGGCTTGTGTGACTTACTTTTTTGCGTGGACAAAAAGTAAGCGAAAAATCCAACGCGGAAAGTTTTCAAACGACACTTACGCCGCAGTTTTTAAAACTCGTTCACTCAAACAGTTAAAAATCTTATTGCGCCTTAAGCGCCTAAAACTTCCCATGCGCACCGAGCTTGTATGGCTTCTGCTTGCATCAAACGCTAACTGCTGCGATAGCTAAAAGCCCATTCAAGTTTTTAGCCCAAGAAAATGGTACAGATTTTTGCTTGCCAATCTCTGTCCTCTGTCATCTGAATGGGCAAATACTTATCAATATGCCATCAAACCGCATAATGGATATTAGTCCAACTCTGTCATTTTTGGTGTCTGTGGCGAATGTTAGCCCTGCCCCGTCATTTTTCAAGATAAAGCTTTATAATACATTAACGATTTATGCTTAAGTCTTATCTTTTTGTGATATTGGCTGCATTACTTGCCCTAAGCGAAATTTTTTATTGCCCAATATCGCCTGATTATAGACCACCATATTGCGCAAAATATTCTTAACGTATTTACGCGTCTCACCAAACGGGATGATTTCAATCCATTGATCCGCATCTAGTTGTTGTGCTGGTAACCAGTTTGCCGCATTACCTTGCCCTGCATTATATGCTGCCATACCGATAATCAAATTATTGTTAAACAATTGATCCATAAAGTTCAAATTAGCAGCACCCAGCATGATGACTTTATTAGGTTTGTATAAATCATCATCTTCATAGCTTAAGCGGTATTTTTTTGCCAGAAATGCGGCTGTCGTTGGCAAAAGCTGCATTAATCCTGTAGCACTTGCAGAAGAAGTCCCATGTACACGAAAAGCAGACTCTTGACGCATCATTGATATGATCACATCTGGTTTAATATGAAACTCTTTGCCCGCCTTTTGCACATCTGACCAAAATGCTAGCGGATATAGTCCTGTTAGATTATTCCAACTTCCCGCATTAGCATAAGCACTGGTTGAGATCTGATAAATCTGTTGTTGTCCAGCAAGTTGCGCAATGGCTAACTGTTCCTCGTTGGTAAAGCCATTTCGACTAAAGCGCCATAAAGCAAATGACAAACCATATTCTTTAATCTGATATAAATCAAAGATCTGTAAAACGGTCTGATTACTTGCCATCTCGTCTAAGGTTTTTTGATCAACCTTGACGGTTTTATTATTTAACACATAAGGTAGACCTAGGTTATCGGCAGCTAAAAAGCCATAATAACTCGTATCTTTTGCCAATGCTGTTAAAATCGCTTTAGCTTTACTCTCTTGCTTTAAAGCTTGATAACTTTTCGCCTGCCAATAACGCCAACCATCTGCTGATTTGAGCGATTTCGGTAATTCACTATACCAATTTAAATAGTCATCATAATCATTCCAATAAATTGCTGTACGTAAACGCCACTGCCATAAGAGAGTTGATGCATATTTATTTTCGACATCTTTGAGCCATTTCAGCGCTTTTTTATTATGCGCTCTGGCATAATCAATCGCAATTTCAGCACTGATCAAATTAATGGTTTTATTATCAAGCAAATGCTTTTGTTTAAAGGCAAGCCAAAAATCCTCGGCATAATGTGTATCTTTAGACGATAGATTGGCCATGACACTGATAACAGCAGATGAGACCCCATTGATATGATGATATTGAACCGTCCAATCATCCATATATTTTTTAGGGTTTTGCGTAGACTTTAACCATAAGCCATAAAAGCCTTGAAGTTCTTTATTTTTTGTCTTATTAATCCACTTGAATGCTTCTTTAACGCGACCAGAAGTAGCTAAAGCATATGCTTTTAACCTGATTTGACGCTCACTTAAATTGACATGTTTCTCCCAAGTAGATTCAAAATCATCACAAGCTCGCGGCAAATTGGCACGCGATAGCCACAGATTAGTAAAATCATTAATCGCTTTATCTTTATCACCAACGCTATACTCGGCAACAACGGCATAACACTTGCCATTAAAGCCTAAGTTATTGTCATAATAATGTAAAAACTTCTGCCAATCTTTTTGCTTAAGATAGTAATTTGCTAAATCCTGCTTCAATTGACTTGCCCAAAAACTCCCTTGATTTTGCTTTAAATAAGCATCGATGGTTTCTTGCTTAAATGAATCAGGGTCAACAGTGATCTCTTGGTATTGTAGAAAGGGGTACAATGGCGTTTTAGTGAGCTTTGCTTTGACTTGATAATAGTCTTTATAATTTTTTGCCTGTAACAAACTTTCCGCTTTATTGAAATTAGCTAAGTCTGTTTTATTCATTGCAAAGCTTGTTGATAGCATCAAAATGGGTGCAGTTAATAGCAGTAATTTTTTAAAGTGCATGAAGCGGTTAATCCTAAGAAGCTGTAATAACACCTCATTTAATAAAAAATGTGGCATAAATACAATAATTGCACTCACATTTGTATGCGTTTGTATAAAAAAATCTTACAATAAGTCACTACAATACATGCCTTACCAAAGGATGATTATTTTATACTCCGCATTAGTCGGATTTTTTGCAAGCTGCTTATCCAGCATCTTTGGTGGTGGTTTTGGTCTACTTTCAGTACCTGCCATTTTCTGGATTATTAGCCATTTCTATGCTGACATGCCCCAAGCGATGCAAATGACTATTGCCACTGGCTCATTATGTTCAATTCCTTTAGGCATTATTGCCAGTTATAAGCAAATCGTAAAATACAAAAATTTTGATGCTGCTCTTTACAAAAAAAGTATCATTTTCATGACAGCAGGTGCATTAATTGGCGCCTTTATTGCCTCAATCATTCATAGCGATCAGATCAGGTATACCTTTGCTATTGTGGTATTAATCGCGGCTGTTTGGTTGTTGTTTTTCAACAAAGAAAAAGATACTGAACACCACGCCCCTCAATCGTTATATCGAGTATTATCAGGCTTTGTTGGCGGTATCTCGACACTCACAGGTGTCTCAGTATTTACCGTACCCTTTTTCGTACTATGTGGCATTAAAATCAAAAAAGCCATTGGTACATCAACCGTTATTGTATTTACCTATTCGTCCATTGCTGGCATTTGGCTTATTTGTCTTGGCATTCCCTCTATGGGCATTAGCTGGCATAACTTTGGTTACGCCAATTTAGTAATCTTTGCCTCAGCATTAATTCCCTGCTTAATTGGCGGATTGATCGGTGCCAAACTTGTCCACATACTACCGAGTCAATTTCTACGTAAAATTTTTATTTTAATGATGTTTGTCGTTGCGATTTCTATGCTTGTTTAGCATTTTATCAACTTTACATTATACTTAACCTTCAAAAGGACCTGATATCTAATTGATGGAAAAAGCAT
Organism: Cysteiniphilum sp. 19S12-1; assembly: GCF_052030685.1. Taxonomy (NCBI): domain Bacteria; kingdom Pseudomonadati; phylum Pseudomonadota; class Gammaproteobacteria; order Thiotrichales; family Fastidiosibacteraceae; genus Cysteiniphilum; species Cysteiniphilum sp. 19S12-1. The sequence goes on along the minus strand of NZ_JBQAJM010000039.1, from coordinate 7,584 downwards.
GACAAGCCAATTTACACAAAAAGTAAACACACACTTCACAACACTTTTTCTAAAGAACTATATCAGCTTCCCAAAACTGATTAGCATTATGCTGATTCTAGTTATTCTCAATAGCTTTTTTATTACGGCTATTCACTTGCACTATCACGCAAAATATGAGGATTCATTAGTGCAAAACTCGCTGTTTAGTTTACTACGCATTCGTAATCAATACTTAACCCAAGCTAATGTTGAGCCGCGCTTTGTGCACTTTCAAACAGAAGTGCATCAAAGTACGCAGCTCAATCAATTTAATATTATCTTTCAAAAAGTTGCTGGCGCCTATGAAGTGAATAATACCTTTGTTAGCAACGAACTATTTGATCAAATGCATCACGACCTACTGGCTAACCACCAATTGTTTATTACCAGTGCTATTGATGATGATAAAGACCATAAGGTTATTACTTTTTATGTTTTCCTTAATCCTGATAATGACCTTCCTTATCTTTTAAGTAGCAGCATTAGTATTAGTATTGCTATTATTTTATTACTTTTTTTCATGTGGTATCTAGCACGGTTTATTCTTCCGAAATTATTACTCAACTCAGCAACCAATGATAAACAAACAAATCAATTGCCAAAATATCTCAACAAAGACGTCTCAATCCTAAAGCAGCAAATACATTTATTGCTACAAGAAAAAACCATTATGTTGTCATCAATGTCACATGATATGAAAAACTCACTGACTAAATTAAAACTCTTGAAATATATTATTGATAATGACAAAGCGCAATCCATATTAAGTCAAGAAATCGATGAGATGCAAATGATTATCGACTCATCTTTGGCCTTTGCAGAACGTGGTAGCAATAATGCAAAAGTGAATTTTGATCTATGTGCATTTCTTGACAACGTATATCAACAGCTCTGCCAACGTGGTTATGCATTTACTTTTACCAATGAGCTAAAAGCGCATACTTTTTTCTTGGGGTACCCTAATTTATTAAAGCGTGCGTTACTCAATATCATTAATAATGCTGTCAAGTATGCACCTAATTACACGTTGAACGCCTACATTAAAAATGATCATATTGTCATTGACATTAAGGATAACGGTCTTGGTATATCAGAAAGCGACTTAAAGAATATTTCTCAAGCATTTACACGCGCACAACACGACGAACATCAAAACATCGATGGTCATGGTTTAGGGCTTGCCATTACTCGAGTTGCCATTGAGTTTAACGCTGGAGAGCTTAGTTTTGAAAACTTAAAACCCAATGGACTGCTTGTTCGCATACGTTTAGCAATCAGTGAAAGCTAAACAGTACGAAAGGATTCAGGTCAAGACCAAATATTCATCCATAAGTACTCACCACACTCTGAGCGTAAGTCGAAGCGATGCACTGGGCATCAGTCGAAGTGGGTAAGCTTAAGAAAATCACACTTCATAGAGGCTTCGACTTACGCTCAGCCAACGCTTACACAATCAAAGGGGAAGCATATGGTCATAGCCAGAATTCACAGCCATACGCAATACTTTATATACGGTATACATCACAGTAAATAGTACATATTTATTGAAAATAAACTACATAAGATGTATTTTATAGCTACTTTTGATTTGGCTAAACATTGTAAAACGTTAGTAACTTCGTTAGTACAAAGCAAATAACATTACGATATAGCTGTTTCATTTATGCTTTACGTATTTTAGTTTCTATATATACTTGAGTGCATGATAATATTGCAGTTAATAGCTTGTTCTATTAGCAATAATATCATCATATAAAAGTCCCAAGTAGATGGCGAAAATTGTGCAGAGAGTATAGATGGGGTGGCGATAAATACAATGGGGGATAAAACAATGATAATGAGGGATAAACAATGGGATTAACATTATATGCGCCTGTTAATGGGTTTATTGTTGAATTAGATCAAGTGCCAGATCCGGTATTTGCAGAAAAAATGGTTGGTAATGGCTTTGCAATTGAGCCTTTGGATCAAAATATATACTCACCAGTAAAGGGTGTTGTTAAAAATATTGCTAAAACCAAACATGCCATCACCATTGCTACTGAATCAGGCTATGATGTACTGATTCATTTAGGACTCGAGAGTGTTGCACTTAATGGGCAAGGGATTGATGTACATGTATCAATCAACGATCAAGTTGATATCAATACTCTATTGCTTAACTTTGACTTAGCCGTCATCAGCAAAAAGATTAAATCCTTAATTACACCGGTGATTATTACTGATTATCAAGAAGATGACTTTTTATTAAAAATCAAAGGCAGATGTGCCGCCCAAACACCAGTCATTACATTGGATGGCACAATACATAATGATGGCAATAAGCCATCATCAAAGTCAGAAGATCAAATTTTTGTCACTCGCAGCATCATGATCAAAAACCCACATGGCTTGCATGCTCGCCCTGCGGCATTATTAGCGCATACCTTAAAATCATACGATGCTACTGCAATAATCTACAAAGGCGATGCTAGTGCTGATGTTAAAAGTCTTGTTGCATTAATGGGACTAAATATACAACTCAATGACAAAATCACACTAACTGTCAGTGGTCAAGATGCTGAAAAGGCAGCTTGCGCATTAGAACATGCACTCATTAACTTTGTCGACGATCACATAGCCGAAGCGCAACCGGCAAAATCTGAACTTAATCAGAATAAAATTAACGGTAATCAATACTTAGGTGTCTCTGCTGCTAAGGGGCTTGTTATCGGTCAATTACAACGAATTAATGAGGAAAGCTTTAACTATGCCGATGAGACCAATGTGCCAGAAGCACAAGAGCTTGAGCGCTTTACATTAGCCAAAGAACAGCATGAGAAGCAACTATCAGCACAAATGTCTACGTATGCACATGATAAGGCAAAACATGCAATGCTTGATGCACATTTAGCACTTTTAAATGATGTAAATATCAACAACAGCGTCACTCAATTTCTCGCACAAGGCAAAACAGCAGAATATGCATGGGATCATGCAATTTTAGAATCAATTACTACTCTTGAAAAGACACAAAATACCCTATTGCAAGAGCGAGTTGCTGATTTAAAAGACATTCGCAAACAAGTGCTATACCTATTAACCAATAGCACACCAGCAAAAACACATTACACCAAGCCAACCATTTTGATCGCTGACGAGTTTACCTTGTCGGATATTTTAGAGGCGGATCAAAATATTGTAGGCTTTATCTCAATAAAAGGCGGACGCACATCTCATGTTGCGATTATTGCCAACAATAATAACTTGCCTTTATTAATCCAAGTAGATAGCAATTTATTTAATCACTGTGCTCAACAAGTTATCTTAAATGCGACAGATGGTTATGCCATTATTAATCCTGATCTTGATACGATAACGCAATACCAAGCTAAAATTGCTACTTTAAATGATGCCTTAGCACTAATACGTGCTAAAGCAACAGAACCTGCTAAAACAAAGGATGATCATACAATCCATTGTTATATGAATATCAAATCACCTGAAGGATGTTTTAGTTTTGCGCAATCGGGTGCTGAAGGTGTTGGGCTATTTAGAAGCGAATTTATTTTCTATGATCGCGTAACAGCACCCACTGAAGATGAGCAACTTAGCATTTATAATGAAGTATTAGATGCAACCAATGATACACCAATTATTATCCGTACTTTAGATGCCGGTGGTGACAAGCAAATCGATTATTTAAATATGCCACATGAAATGAATCCTTTTTTAGGGGTTCGCGGTATTCGTTTATGTTTGAAGCACCCTGAGATTTTACGCACACAATTGCGCGCAATTATTCGTACACAAAACCCTAATGCGCAGATTATGCTGCCAATGATTACGCATATTGATGAATTTCGTCAGGTCAAAGCCATCTATGAAGAAGAGCGCCTAAAACTCGGTATTAACATCAAACAACCATTAGGCATTATGGTTGAAGTCCCTAGTGTTGTTTTTCAAGCGGAGCTTTTTGCCAAAGAAGTTGACTTTATGTCAATTGGCACCAATGATTTGACACAATACTTGTTGGCAATGGATCGTGAGCATGATGTGCTTGCCGCTGATATTGACCACTTACACCCTGCGGTTATTCAAGCCATTAACATGGTCAACATTGCCGCACAAAAGCATAACACTAAGCTCTCTGTTTGTGGATTAATGGCTGCAGATCAAGAGGCATTAGCAATACTCATCGGCTTAGGTATTAAGCATTTATCAATGCGCAGCAATATGCTTGCTGAGAACAAAGCTTTGATTCGTGGACTTAGTTTGCTTGATTGCCAAAAACTGGCACAACAAGCTTTAACACTTGAATCAGCCGAAGCCGTGAGAATACTTGTACGTCAACAAATTAGTTTTAATGAGGGAGGAAACTAATGGCTAAAAAATTTAACTTTCAAAATTTACAACAACTTGGTCGAGCATTAATGCTACCAATTGCAGTATTGCCCGTTGCTGGTATTTTACTGCGTTTTGGTCAACCCGATCTACTTAATATCAAAGCGGTTGCTGATGCTGGCAATGCCATCTTTGCTCACTTACCACTCTTATTTGCTGTGGGTGTAGCCTTGGGCTTTGCTAAGAAGAACCATGGAGCTGCTGCTCTTGCCGCTGTTGTTGGTTTCTTTATTATGAATAGTGTCATCAACACCATTGATACCGGCGTTAATACGGGTGTACTTGGTGGTATTGTCATCGGTATTATTGCAGGCATGCTTTATAACCGTTTTTATGAAATTAAACTACCCGAATATCTGGCATTTTTTGGTGGCAAACGCTTTGTGCCCATTATTACAGGGCTTACCGCTGTATTGCTTGGCTTTCTCTTTGGGTTTATTTGGCCACCCATTCAAGATGGCATTAATGCCTTTGGTACCTGGTTGATTGGCTCAGGTTCAATTGGCTTGTTTCTATATGGTGTCTTTAACCGTATTTTATTGATGTTTGGTTTACATCACATCCTAAACAATCTTGTCTGGTTTCAATTTGGCTCATTTCATGGTGCAGCAGGTGTTGTTCATGGGGATATTGCACGCTTTATGGCGGGTGATCCAACGGCTGGTGCATTTATGGCAGGCTTCTTCCCCATTATGATGTTTGGCTTACCTGCAGCTTGTTTTGCGATGTATCGCCATGCCCATAGCCATAAACAAAAAGCGGTTGCCGGCATGTTATTTTCCATTGCATTAACTGCCTTTTTAACCGGAGTTACTGAACCAATTGAATATAGCTTTATGTTTCTTGCTCCTGTTCTATACCTTATACACGCTGTACTTACTGGTATTTCAATGGTCGTTATGTATGTGCTAGGTGTTAAGCTTGGATTTACTTTCTCAGCAGGCTTAATCGATTATGCACTCTTTTTTAAGATGGATACACATCCGTGGCTATTGCTACCTGTCGGTGCCGTGACTGCTGTTGTTTATTACTTCTTATTTAGTTTCTTTATTAAGAAGTTTAACCTGCTAACTATCGGTCGCGAAGTCGATGAAGTCGTTGAAGAAGATGAAAAGGACGCTCCACAGTTGACCGAGTCACGTGCACTTAACTTTATTGGTGCTTTAGGTGGTAAAAACAACTTAGATAATATTGACGCTTGTACAACGCGCTTACGCTTGCAAGTCAAAGACAGTGACAACATCAATCAAACACTACTTAAAAAGCTTGGTGCGCGCGGCATTGTGATACCTGATAGCAAAACCGTTCAAGTCATCCTAGGACCTGAAGCAGATCTCATTGCAGGTGAGATGAATGAAGCCCTGCCATACGCAGCTGATATATCATTTGGTAATATATCTGAAAATAAAGCAAGCATTCAACCTAAGGTGACTTCAAAAGCAGTTGCGTCGAACGCCAAACATTATGACATTGACGCGATTATTCATGCGCTTGGTGGTAGTGATAATATTATCAATGCCAACATGTGCTCATTAACGCGTATTGATGTGGAACTTCAAAGTGTGCATCAGTTAAATTTAACTAAGCTATATGAGCTTGGTGTTGATGGTTATACTATGTTGAATGACACCACGATACAGTTGTTGGTCATGGATAATGCCAGTGCAATGGCAAATGATTTAAAGACAACAAGTGTTAGTTGCGAATAAGGCTCGGAATAATCTACCTCAAAAAACTAACACAAATTCAAAAAAGCACTTACCAAGTGACTCAATAACATTTATGATTTGTATATGATCAAGCTTTCGCTTTATGATGATAATTAATTACTATATTGTTGCGGATTTGCATTTAAATGAATCACGCCCACAAACTATTGATTTATTTAAGATATTTTTAAATAACATTAGCCACGTGGGTAATGCACTTTTTATCTTAGGTGATTTTTTTGATTACTGGGTTGGGGATGATGTAATAAGCCATATGCAAGAAGATATTATCGAAGCACTTTTTAATGCCCATCATAAGGGGTTAACTATTTATTTCATGCACGGCAACCGTGATTTTTTAATTGGCAAAACCTTTGTACAAAAAACGCAAGTAATCCTTATTGATGATCCATATCTTTTGCAATTAAAGCACAAAAATATTGTGCTAATGCATGGTGACTTATTATGCACTAATGATAGAAGCTATCAAATATTTCGCTGCATTGTCCGTAATCTACTGGTTAAAAAACTTTACCTATCACTATCAGCAAAAACACGCCAACGTATTGCACAAAAAATCCGCGCTAAAAGCAAACAGAAAAACAAAAAATACAAAATAATTGATGTCACATCCAAAGGAGTTAAACGATATTTAGGTGATAATAAATTATTAATTCATGGTCATACCCATTTGTTCAATACGCATTATGAAACAAGCTATACACGCTATGTTTTAGGTGATTGGTTTAATACAGGCAGTTATATTCATATTGATCATGATGAAAATATTAAGCTTTTAAAGCTAGATGCAGTTTGAAAAATAGCAAGACTTTGCCATACTTACAGTGTCATAAATATTTCAAAAAATGGAGCTTAACATACGATGAGTCAGGAAAATATTACTAGCATTACCACGCAAACGACAACGCTCTCAAGTGATCCACATGCCATTTTAGGCATGGGCATTGCACTACTTATTATGATCGTTGTTTTCTATATTTTTTCAATCGCCTTTTCATGGAGCGTTTATAAATTATTAAAATGCATTGATCAAGACAAACAAGTCACCAAACCATGGTTTGCCTGGCTTTTCCTTATTCCGATCGTCGGTTATATTTTCCAATGGATTGTATTGCCCTTTGGCGTTGGTAATGCACTTAAAAAATATCAAGATATGACCATTAAACTGCGCGGTGATACTCTATTCATTCTAGGATTAGCTTTGGTTATATTGCCAATTATTACCTTTATTCCGATCATATCACCGTTTGCATCAGTCGCTTGTATGGTGATCTATATTATCTATTGGGTCAAAATTGTTAAAGTGCGTAAACTACTTGAGGCATTAAATCTTAATACAAATGAAGCTTAATAAACACTTATTCTCTACTACTTGTTACATCCAACTTTATATGGCTCTTAACTGCTGTTTTTGTCTCGCACTGAATGCGTAGTTTCAGCGCTCCTTATA
>NZ_JBQAJM010000038.1:0-16973 GCF_052030685.1 Cysteiniphilum sp. 19S12-1 | reverse complement strand
ATTAAGGAATAGCCTACATGATTTGACCGGCAATTCTAGTTGTCGTGACCGGTAAAGCTAATTGTCATCTAATAATAATGACTTACGTAATAAGTTGTTATATAAACTTTATGGAAGTGGAGGTGAATATTTATTAAAACTGCCAGAAGATAACGTAAAAGTAGAAATAACTCCGAGTCAATCAAAAAGTGAACAGTGGACATTAGATATTAGTTCAATAAAAGATATTCATTCAGGCCTAAATGAAAAGATTACAATGAAAAATTCTTCATTATATTTAGGTGATCAAGTGATTGATTTCAAAGATGGTATTCCAAATGAGATAATACTTTATTCTGAGATAAAGACCTCGGATTGGCCGAATAATGGCGAGTTGATGGCTGATAAGTTGAGTTTGATAGTCAGTATAGACTGCATAAAGAAAACAAAACAATTAACATTAGTTTTTGAGAGTAAGAATGAATTTCGCCCATCTATGAAGGATGGTCTTATGAGAATAGTTAAAAAACTCAACTTAAATACAGCAATTCCGGTTGAGCTCAAATTAAGGTCTGGAAAAACTACTGCTGTGGTCCATAAAGATTACTTTTTATATTTACCACCTTACCCCCTAAATAATAGAATAGGCTTTTTTGAAGGTTATGGAACTGGTTTGCCTGTAGCTTATGACATTGGACCTGTAGGTCTTGATAATATACTCACCGTTGATAATAATGGAAATCCCTTTTATAAGTTTAGTGATAATAGCTTTAGTGTATTATTAAAATTAATAATTAATAGAGGTAAGATTAATGCTCAGCCTTATGCAGCCGTCTATAAATCTAATAATTTAGATGAAGCCCATCTAAAGATTCAAGATATAAAAGGCAGCTCTGTACAAGATTTTAGAGAATACCTGTTAAAAAATCATAACCATCATCAAATTGATTTCCCTAAGGAGTTTACCTACACAGTTGCTTATGAAGGTGATAAAGATAATGCATTTTTAAATTTCATGTTAAGCTTTAATGAAGATGATAGGCTGGAATTAAAAACTGCAGGTTGGTCTGAAAATAATAGTATACTAAGTTACGATTATGATAAAAACTCTAACTTAGTTAACATACATCTTAAAAATGATCCTTCAGAGATTAAGATATTGTCAAAAGACTTAATGTCTGATTTATTTAATCAAAATACTGAGTTTGTCTTTTATGCAAATAAAAATTTAAAGCGCCTAAGTTTACCTACTAGCCAAATACAAACATCATTTATTTTAGCCATTGATGAAAGCCATAAAGATTTTGATCTTGAAATAAATGATCTTTACTTTAGAGAAGCAGTTATTCAGTTAGATGGAAAAGATTTAATAGTGCATAACAAAGCTAATGGAGTCTATACAAAACTACTTAATATGACTGATCTTCACAATTTTAGACTAAAATTCAAAGATGGTTATTATATGAATTCAAATGAAATTTATAATTATATATCTGGCATTACTCATGATTTTGATCATTGGATATCAAAAAATAATCCTATTAGTGCAACTTTTATAACTGATAACGGTCTTAATGTTATTTTAAAAAATGGGTTATGGTATACAAAAAATAATGGATATCAAGAGTTGGTAGGTCATATAAAACAGTTTATATCAGATGAAGACATGAAAAGTGTTTCATCAAGTAATTTAAAAACCGCATTTTTATCGACAAAGGGCAAGCCCAGACTGCTGTTTTCAAATAATTTTGTTTTTGAGCTAAATAATGGATTTTTTAATAAAATATTTACATACCCAGAGAGTCTAACAAAAAGCATTTCATTGATGGTAAACCCATATGCTAGATTCATGGAAGATAATGATACGTATTTGGCACCTACTTTTTTCTTCATGAGAAGTGATATAGGAAGTGATATATATTATTCAATCGGTGATAGATATGAGAAAGAGTATGACCCAAGGCTACGTTATACAGGAAACCTTTTATCTTCTTCTATATATCCAAGAAATAAGAGTTTGATATCAGCTTACAGCTCGAGTGAAGGAGTCATAAACCTCATTTTTGATGATGGTAGTGAGTATGCTATATCGAACCTGTTGAGATCGCGCGAGGTTGAAATGTCTTATATTGGAAAAAACTGGCCATCAATGCGATAGCTGTAGGAAGGCCTGGTACTAAGGATCATGTGCTGAGAGGTAAAGTTGCTTAAATTTCCTAGTTTAAAATAGTATTTCATACTTCGCACTTTTTCTGCTAGCATAGGCTATCTGATTTGCCTGTAATGACCCACATCTTTACCGATACTGGTCATTATAGGAACTTTATAAAGGATAGCTGACATGACAGATAAAATACCAACAGAAATAAGTGCTTCAACACCTGATATGCTTTCATCAGAGGGTGCAATTGATTTGTTTCATGATGTTACCAAGCTTATTGAAGAGGCGCGCAATCATGTTGCCAGAGAGTATAATTCAGCTCAAGTATTGCTTTGCTGGCTGATTGGCGAGCGCATCAATGATCGCCTACTACAATCCGACCGAGCTGACTATGGTGAAATGATCGTAAGTTCTTTAGCCGACCAACTTAAATTGAAATATGGTAAAGGTTATAGTCGAGCCAACTTATTTCGTATGATTAAATTTGCTAAGTTATATCCTGATCGCAAGATTGTCTCAACGCTGTCGCGACAATTATCTTGGTCTCACTTTGTGATTATTTGTGGTATTGATGATCACTTAAAACGGGACTTTTTTGCTGAAATGTGCCGTGTACAGAAATGGAGCGTTCGAGCATTGCAAAAGCAGATTAATGGAATGCTTTATGAGCGTGTTGGTTTAAGCAAGCAACCAGAAGGGGTCATTAAAGCTCAAATTGGTCAGCTCAAAAATAACGATGAAATGACGCCAGAGATGACATTTAAAGAGCCTTATTTTTTAGATTTCATTGGTGCTCATTCTTATGCTTCAGAGCAAGAACTCGAAGATATGATTTTGCAAAATATCACTGAATTCCTACAAGAGATTGGAACTGATTTTTGCTTTGTTTCTAGACAAAAACGCATGAGTACTGGCAAAAAGGATCGGTATCTGGATTTATTATTTTTTAATCGTCGACTGCGTCGCCTTATTGCAATTGACCTTAAACTTGGTGATTTTGATCCAGCTTATAAAGGTCAGATGGAATGGTATTTGAGCTGGCTGGACAAAAATGAACGTCTTGACTACGAAGAAAAGCCTATGGGTATTATTTTATGTGCCGGCAAAGATCATGATGATATTGAATATCTTGAAATGGATAAAACCGGCATTCATGTTGCTCAATACCTAACAGAATTACCACCCAAAGAAATTTTAGAAGATAACCTACGCAAAGCGATTGCTACCGCAAGGGAAACCCATATTAAACGTCTATTACTAGAGGAGAGGCATAATGATTAGATTAAACTCTCATCTTAGTGAAGAAGTTCTTGCTTTAATACATGATAAAATTGCGAAATATAAGTTATTTTATGCTTTGTATTTTAAATACTATGAGGAACGTAATGCTTTTTTCACTGAAAAACCAAACTTTTCACGCTCACTGGTCACTACACTAGCTGAAAAATTGGGCGTCTCAACAAAAATTAATTTCCCAACACAAAAGTCATTGACTAACTATAGAAAAGAAATTCGAGATTATTTAAACATCTGTACTATATCTTCCGAACATGAGGATCTCATTAAGACATATGCTAACGAGCTTATTCAGACTCAAAAATTATTTAAATTAGATCCGCTGAAAGAAAAAGTTTATGCGTACTTAAAAGAAAATAAAATTGAAAAGACAAGCGATAATGCCTTAAACAAAATTATTAAGAGCGCTCTTCATCAACATAACCAAGATGTCTTTGAGTTAATATCTGGGGCTTTAGATTTTGAGACTAAAGCTTACTTAGACGGATTGATGCTTGCTAAGGATAGTAGTATGTCTCGTTTAAATTATATTAAGCGATGGCCTCAAGGCATGTCAGTTAAAAGCATAAAAACAGAAGCCGATAAATTAAGTTTTTTAAGAATGTTAACGCTGCCAGATTGTTTGAACGAGATAACCGAAGGGCAGCTTAAAAAGCACTATCGAAATATTTCGACCAAGTATCCTAGTGCTATAAAAGAAATGCCTGAAGTAACGCGATATGCGCTATTAAGTATATTTTGCTTTATTCGCCAAAGAGAGTTAATAGACAATTTAGTTGAAATGCTAATTAAACTCACACACAAAGTATTTGTTAGTGGTGAAAATAAGCTGAGAAATGAGTTATCTACGGTTCTTGAAATTAAAGAAAATTGTAATCGCAAAGGGATACTTGAGTTGCTTATTGATACTATCGTTTCTCAAGAGAAAAAAGTTATTGAAAACGCAATATACCCAGTCATTTCAAAAGATAAGTTGCTAGCAATTAAAAGCAAAAATAAAAATAATACCATCACTTATAACAGCCTAGTTTACGATAAAGTAAGGGCGTCATACGCTAGACATTACCGCCAAATGCTGGCACCAGTTATAAGCTTGCTTACCCTTCGGTCTAACAACAAAAGCTACCAACCTGTTATCGAAGCATTGTCAGTTATTAAACAACATTTAAGTGATAGCAGCACCTATTACCCTGCTGAAGAAAATATTCCTATTAACGGTGCAGTTAAGCGATCACACGAAAAATGTGTTATTGAAGAAACATCACAAGGTGATTGTATTAAGCGCATTGATTATGAATTATGTGTCCTTCATAACTTGAGGAATAAATTAAGAGTTAAAGAAATATGGGTTGAAGGGGCATATTTGTATCGAGATCCTGAAAAGGATTTGCCTCAAGACTTTGAAGAAGAAAAAGAGGCATATCACGAAATTCTCGATAAGCCCATAGACGCTAAACAGTTTGTCACAAAACTAAAGAAATCACTCACAAAACATCTCAATGAATTTAACCTCAATCTACCTAAAAACAAACTCGTTAGTATTTTAAAACGACCAAAAGGACATATCAAATTAACACCATTAAAAGAGCAACCTGAGCCACCACAACTAGAAGCCATTAAGCAAGAAGTATTTAAACGTTGGCCATCAACCAGTTTGCTTGATGTTTTGAAAGAAGCAGACGTATTTGTTGATTTCATCAAGGACTTTGTGCCTAGCGGGAGTAAAGAGGGATTAGATAAGGAAATAGTTAAAAAACGTTTGCTACTTGCAATACTTGCCTACGGCACTAACACTGGATTAAAAAGCATGAGCGCTGGAAATAAGGATGTAACTTACCAAGATTTACAACACATTAAACTAAGGTATTTTGATCCCGACAATTTTAAAGAAGCCATTCGCAAAATGGTTAACTATCTTTTAAAAGTACAAATGCCAGAGATATGGCAACATTGCACGACATCAGTTGCTTCAGATTCCAAACATTTCAAGGCATCGGATCAAAATCTAATGAGTTACTGGCATCCTCGTTATCATAGTAAAGGTGTTATGGTTTATTGGCACGTGGATCGTAATTCTGTCTGTATTTATTCACAGTTAAAGAGTTGTGTATCTTCAGAAGTATCTTCAATGATTGAAGGAATACTAAGACATTCAACGGATAAAGATGTTGATAAAAGTTATGTTGACACTCATGGGCAAAGCGAAGTGGGGTTTGCTTTTTCATATATGCTTAACTTTAACTTATTACCACGTTTAAACAATATTCATACTCAAAAACTCTATTACACCGCCCAACAAGATGCTGCTAAATATAGTAATTTAACAGATATACTCTCAAGATCAATTAATTGGGAGTTAATAGAAGCTCAATATGAGCAAATCGTGAAATATACTGTTGCACTTAAGTTGGGCACAGCTAATGCTGAAAACATTATGAAACGATTCACTAGAAATAACTTACAACACCCGACATATAAAGCGCTAGCTGAACTTGGTAAAGCAGTAAAAAGCATTTTTCTCTGTCGCTATTTAAGTTCTGAAGCACTAAGAAGAGAAATTCATGAAGGTTTAAATACGGTTGAGCGTTGGAATGGTGTCAATGATTTTATTTTTTATGGAAATCATGGCGCATTAAAAAGTAATAATCCTATTGAGTTAGAGCTATCAACATTGTGTTTGCATTTGCTTCAACTAAGCATGACGCTAATTAATACCTTGATGTTGCAGCAAGTACTTATTGAGTCTGGGTGGCTTGACAAAATGACGCTAGAAGATAAGCGTGCCATCACGCCGCTATTAAGTGAGCATATCAACCCTTATGGTGTGTTTTTACTCGATCTAAATAAGCGCTTACCAATTAATCATCCTTTGTTACAGGTGGCTTGACATGGATAAAAGAACAAGTCCCAGAAAAAAAGCACTGCAAATTGCAAAGCATTTTAGACATGAGAACCCAGACTATAATTACTTACGCGCCGTATTCGTTGCATTAAGGCAGGTATTAGATGTTCAAGTTAAAGCAGAGCCTAAGAAACTACCCTACGTGCCAACAGAAGATGAGATCAGACGGTACTATGATATTGTCTGGAAAAGTAAGAATATGCAAGATGTGTTAATTATTAAAACACTCCTTTATACTGGCGTTCGAGTAAGTGAGCTAATACGCCTTAAAATAAGCGATGTTGACCTAGATAGATGCCAGATTAAAATTAACTCAGGCAAGGGACAAAAAGAGCGTATAGTTCCGTTTCCAAAAAGTTTTCGAGAAACGCTGGCTTTACATATCTCAAAAGTCCAAAAAGATGAAGGTTCCAGCTTATTTACATCATCATGGGCTAAGCCTTACTCTGATCGAGGAATTCGGAAAATTCTCGAAAAATACAGTAAAGAAGCTGGAATGACGCAAAATATATCACCACATAAATTACGGCATTTTCTATTTACTTGGCTTAAGAAAAAAGGAATAGATGATGCACTTATTCAACCGTACTCAGGCCATGAAACAAGGCAGTCTCTGGAGGTCTACTCAAAGTTATCTTTGTCAGAAGCGCAAGATAGTTATGATGATAATATTAAAGATTTTCCTATATGATAGGCTCAACTTTACCTCTCAGCGCACGATCCTTAGTACCAGGCCTAAATGCTATATCAGATATGAGTAATGTATCAGCTAGAACTGCTGGTTATATTAGAAGTTTGATAAAGAAAGGTGATAAATATATAAAGGCTTTAATAAAGCATGCTAGAGTTATTAGAGAGGGTTCTGGCGAAAGAGTTATAGCAAGATTAATAAAATCTGAATTAGAAGGTAAAACAAATAAGAATGCAACAATTATTGAGTCATTAGTTTATAATGAAAAAAAATTAGACATATTTTCAAATGGGAAAATTCAGTTTTCAAAACCAACATACGAACACGAAGATTATAAAAAATTTTTACTTGAAATTAAAACGCTATTCGAGAAATATTACAGTCAGAATAATGAATAAAAATAGATGTGTATAGGATCTTTGCAATGGACTGTGGTTATGCGTTGTCATGTGATAAGTACAATACTACTGATATCATAACCGATTAATAATATATTCTTTTTGATTATTTGGGTTTTCTCTAGTCATATCGTGCAATATCTCAGAAATTATTAGGTCACTATATTTTGATGTTATTATACTGATACTATCATCACTAAATCCAATTAATTTTAATTTGGATAATATTTGTGTATCATATTGATCATTAATTTTTACATCGACTTTGTCTAAAAATTCTATTGAGGATCCCGTTGTTGTTTTCATTGTTGGATCATATGTTTTGTTTCGCCATTTGAAATAATTACAGATATTTAACAAAATACCATAGTAACTTATTAGTAATAATGCTAAATAATAGTATTGATTAAAATTAATCGCGTAATCAGTTGCATTAACAGTGATATTTGGGAATGGTAAAATGTGGACACTATTGCTTGTTGAATTAATTCCTAAACCCCACCAATCAAAAATATAGTGTGGTGGAAAATCAGGTAATCCAAAATTAAAGTTTAATATTGATAGCACCTGTGCTAAAAGCATTATCGTAAATATTAATGGTAATATGGTATAACCATAATAATAAACTATTTTAAAATAATAGATGATAGAACCAATGAGTGCTATTGCAATAGCAATTTTTATGCCTAACCATGGTATCCAGAACAGGTAATATGTTGCTAAAAAAAATGCAATTAAACATGAGGCAAAGACAATGCTCATGCTTCTAGGTGTACCATAGTCCTTATCTTTTTCCATATTTTTTTTACTTGTGAACATTCCTAAGATATGAGTTTCTTTATCATTAAACATGGTAGGCTTGCTATATGCGATTAAAACTGATTCAACAAACACAGCAATGATAAATATGATTAGTAGAAGTGCAATTAGACCTGTTATTATTTCAATATACCAAGCCCATTTAAGCCATTGGTAAAAAAGATAAACAGCAAAAACACTAAGCGATTTAATTGCATTTAAAAGTTCCATTTTTCTCTCCTTAGATTTTCCGCCCTTAGTTTACCAACTTCTTTAGTGCTTGTTCAATTTGATCTTGAGGTATTGTGAAGCTCTGATCAAAGACGATGGTATTTTTAACCCACTTACCGATAACTTGGCCATCATCACTGATTATTTCCTTACGGTCACTAATATCTTGTTCACCATGAACAATCTCATTAACAAGCTTCTCAATTTTTTTGCAGCCTGCGCCTTTGCGGATGTCTTCAGCGATTTCAATTAAAGCAGCGATATATTCATCGCCTTTACGAGCTAATAGAGCGATCACCTTGGACGATCGGCAGCTCACCTTACCCATATTGATCACAGCATCCCAAATTTGCTGTGGGACCTTATTAAACGACAATAAGTCGTATACTTTCTCTTTTGAGCAATGCAGGTAACTTGCGATTTCAGCAACCGTTGTTTTTTTGCTATCTAGGAGCTTCTGAAAATGAATGCCTCTGGAGTAATCTGAGATAGGCTGTTTTTCATTTTCACGCAACTGAAGGAAGTAAGCCTGTTCGTCAGAAATATCTTTAACAATGGCTCTTAAATCAATATCGAGCTCAAGACATGCTTTCCACCGTCTGCTGCCGGCAATCACTTCATATTGGTATTGCGCATCATTTTTAAGAGGTCTGACCATGATAGGTTCAACCTGACCATTTTTTTTGATGTCCATGCCAAGGGCATGAATGTCACCAAATTCAAAGGCAGATCGATCGGCAAATTCCCATCGCTTACATTGAGTTGGGTTAATTTGAATAACTTCCATGATAATTCCATCTAAATATTTATAGTGCTATATTTATCATTATAAACAGGAAATATCAAGTAATTAATTTAAAATATTTTTTATTAATTATCTGTACGCGCGAACAGATTGCTTTAGAACTTCTTGTAGATCGATTTAAAACGTCTTTAATCGTTATTTAAAATAGTAATCTATATATCTAAATGATTGTTATAAATAAAATATAAAATTAAAAGAATAAATAATCATAATGGTAAATCAAAAACAACGAGACCGAATAAGTGCCATGGTAACTTTACTTACTTGGCAGAAGGGTGGGTGCACTTATGAAGTGTGTCGAGTTGTTGTGTGCTGAGAAATATCGACAACGACATTGTGGTTATGAAGTATGATTGACTTTACAATGTATGATCTATGTTGAAATATTGCTTGGCAATGAAATGGATTGACCCCACGACGGTTGCCTTGTGATATTCACTCAAACCTGATGCGATGATGTCACCACCCAAGCGCACAATATTGTGGAAACGTATTTTTTCGTAATCCTGGCCAAAGAGGGCAAAGAGTTGATCACGTTTACTACTTTGGTATTCATAATTACGCGCATTAAAAACCGCAGAACCGATTTTATAAAAATCATGCTCTTGCACATTACTTTCAATTAGCTCAATGGCTTTTTTGCAGATTGCTGTTGCAAATGTTGAGTTTATATAATGGTTAACTTTGTCTGCTGATAATTTACAAAATGTGCATTGTGTTTTTAAGAACAACTCAAGGTTTGCTTTTTCAAACGCAAGACCCATTAAGAACTTTTGCCGTGAGTCCTTTTTGCGTTCACGTACTGAAAGGGTAGTTAACTCGGTGCGCTTGCGGTTGATTCTGATGATGACTTTTTTACTTCATCATCCAGTTTATCAAGCATCTCTTTGTCTTCTTTATATTTTTCGGCAATCGCTTTAAACTCATTTTCAATGATGCCATCCTCTAAATCTGTTACACCATATTTGAGTGCCAACTTACCAACTTTATCAGCGCGATCTTTATCAATCTTTGCTTCTAGTTTTTTAAGATCATCAATTTGCTTTTGAATATCCGCTTTACGTTCTTGTGGTGTCTTTTTCTTGGCAGCCATCAAAACTTCCTTAATTTTAATCCGATTATGACAGGTCTATGATAGCAGCAAAGGACTCTTAAGAAAACATGAGCGTAGCGAATACATTAGAACATTAGGTTGTGACCATATCGGCATCTTGGTTTTTTGCGTTCCTAACCTAATGCGCACTTGTGTAAGTCTTGCGACTTACTGTGCGATCTGCTAAAGTACAGGGTATCAATATAAGGATTGAATTGTACTAGATGGCGATTTATCACTACTCCCGAAACTTCGGTAAGCGAGCAGAAGGCTTTAATGCGGTATTTGCCGCAGCTTACATTCGTGGAGAATCAAAAAAGTGTATACGCCTAGACAAGACAATTGACTTTAGTGATAAGAATCACGTTGTTTTTAAAAAGAGTTATTTGCCTGAGGATGCCCCTGATTGGGTAAAAAAGTTTGATGCAAGCAAAGAGTTATCTGATGAAATTTGGAATCGCATAGAGTTAATTGAAAAGCATCCACGTGCACAACTTTGTTTTCATGATGATGTTTCTATTCCATTGGAATTTAGTTTTGCTGATGCCAAAGAGTTGGTTGATGAGTTTGTTAAAAAGTATATTGCTGTTGATGGTATATTTGCTGATGTTGCCATTCACTGGGAAAAGAACAATCCCCATTTTCATATTTTAATGCCGATGCGTCAATTGACTGAAGCAGGTTTTAGTAATAAGTTGCAATTGAAGATGGGCGAGCTTAAGGAAATGTATCTTAAGGTCAGAGGTGAGTGGTCTGAGTGTGTTAATGAATTTGCCAAGCGAAAAGGTTTAGATGTTCAAATTGACCATAGAAGTTATGCTGATCGTGACCTTGATTTGGTGCCCATGAAGAAAGTGGGTAAAGCTAAACACATGAAAGACAGCGAACATCAAAAGTATAAATTAGCGCAAAATCAATTAATCAAAGCTGAGAATTTATTAAAGATTCAAGACAATCCAGAAATTATTATTAAGAAGCTTGAGCAGGAACATGTTTGCATCGATTCAGCGCATGTTGAAGAGGAATTATCACGCTTTGCAGTACCGAATGAGGTGTTGAGTATTGTTAAAAATCAGCAGCATGAAAATACAGAAAAAGAAGAAAATATAAAAGAGAAGATAAAAGAAAAGACAGAAGAAAGTGCAGATGAGACGCCAGGGAAGGGTGGGCAAAATGAAGCGGTTTCTCCTTTACCATTGGCAGCTAAAACCTTAAATGATACTGAGAATACACCAAAGACCCCTGTCAATGACCAGCTACCTTCTCATGATTCTGTCGCAAAAATAGCTTCTGATTCAAAACACATCGTCTACACTGAGGTTGAAAATCCTACAAATGACCATCCATCTTCTGATCATTCAAACGCTAAAATCGCCACGAACTCAAAAAATGATGCTACTTCTATTGATCAAAATAGTGTGATTTCTAGTCTATCCTCTGACATTAAGGGCGATATTGATAAGTATACGGTAGGTGCTCATCAAGCTAATTTGACTGATAATCAACCTGTTTTGCCACTTTCACAATCTGCTTTGACGTATCAGGTGATTGAAAAACTTGAAGCCAATCATGGGATTTTTAGTGATAAGCAGATCAAAGAATCGGTTTTTGAGCACGATGAAGTGGGTACGCAAAACTTTAATCAGGTTTATCAGAAGGTTATTCAAGATCAAAAGTTGGTCTACTTGGGCGTTGGCATTGATGGAAGAGACAGCTACACCACCAAGCTGCATTTTGATAAAGAGCTCGATTTGCGTGATATGGCTAGAATGCTTAATAAGCGTAAAGGCTTTCATGTTTTTGATACTGATATTGCTAAAGTATTAAAGTCCTATGATTTACGTCCAACCCAAGAGCAGTCATTACGTCATTTACTTCAAGGTAAATCCATTGGTGTGACCGTTGGTTTTGCGGGTACAGGTAAGAGCTTTATGATGAAGCTTGCTAATGAGATATGGCAAAAAGCGGGCTTTAATGTTGTGGGTACGGCGCTATCTGGTGCGGCAGCTGCTGAGCTGCAATCTTCTTCTGATATTAAATCACATACTGCTGCTTCTTTACTGTATCAGCTAGATAAAGGGCATCTACGCTTATCTAAGCGTGATATAGTTGTCGTTGATGAGTTTGGGATGCTGGCACTGGATGATGCGCATCGCTTGATGAAGCATGTCGTGCAAGCTGAAGCTAAGCTTGTTGGTATTGGTGATGATGAGCAAACGCAGCCGATTGGACCAGGTGCATCGATGCGCTCAATTATTGATGAGGTTGGAGCTTCTAAGATGACGGATATTATTCGTCAGAAGCAAGATTGGCAGCGAGAGGCAACGGTTCATTTTGAGACGCAGGAGACAGGTAAAGGGTTTGATCTTTATCAGTCGCATGGGCATGTTCATTTTTATGATCAAGCTAAAGATAAGCATACTGCGATGCTTGCGCGTTGGCAGTCACATCTTGATGATGGCGCGCCACTATCTGAAGTTATAATGTTAGCGCATAAGAATGATAGTATTGATGCGCTTAATAAAATGGCGCGGCAGCGCTTGGTTGATCAAGGAAAGCTTGCTGGTGGTGTTAGCTTTAAGAATGACAATCGAAAGCAGCTGACCATTGCGGTTGGTGAGCGCTTATTGTTTACGCGCAATGATAAGAAGCTAGGTGTTAAGAATGGCTTTATGGGGACGGTGAGTGCGGTTGATAAAAAGCATGTTACTGTGACGCTTAAATCAGGGCAAAGCATTACGTTTGATCCGGCTGCGTATAATCACTTTAACTATGCCTATGCTGCAACAATTCATAAACTACAGGGTGCCACTTTCGATCATACGCTTGCTGATGTTGATTCGGTAGGTTGGGATCGTCATTTGTTCTTAGTGGGTGGTACACGTCATCGAGAGAGCTTTGATTTATTTGTTGATGGTGAAACCTTTAATGATCTTGATCATGTTAAAGAAGTGGTTACGCGCGGTGGTTTAAAAGATCATATTTATGATTATCCGGTACGTTTTGCGATTAACCGTGGGTTTGATGGTGAGCATGTTGCTGATCGTGCCGCAGGCTTGGTTTCCAAAACAGCGGATAAGCTACACGATGCATGGTTGTATTTATCGAATTATCAGGCGTATGTTGAGAAAACACTGGCACGCAAAGAAGCTGCGATCAGTGATGAGCAGCGTGACATGCTACGTGTTAGAGAAGAGGCGCGGATTGTTGCCTCATTTGCGGATAAGCGTATTGAGATTGCCAAGTTATCTAAAGCCATTAATGAGGCACTGGGTGAGCGTACATTGGCTGATGCGCAAAATGATCCTAAAGTACAAGACTTGTGGGATGATCTATATCAGCTACAAGTTGATCATGGTGTGTTAGCTCATCGCATTAAAAACAACGCCATTGATCTAACGGAAAGCTTACATGCGAATCGTATTACCAGTGCGACACTTAATAAGGCGTATGATTTCTATGAGAAGCATGATCAAGTTCACGCGCTTGCTAAAGCCTATACACTTAAACAGCTATGGCAGCCAGAGCAAGCGGCTAAGATTATAGAGGATTTAAGCAGTTATCAGCGACATATATTTAAAGCTTTTGATACAGAGACGCAAGCATTTGACTTTATCAATGAGCTACGCAATCAGGCGGCTAATGTTCAGTATGAAAAAGCCTTTGCACACTTTGGTGTGGAGTATCGCGTCTTTATTAAGGATGCCAGAGACTATATTCAACGAAATCATGCGCTTTTTGAAAGCTATGCAGAGCTTCGTCGTCTGAAATCACTAAGTGATGATCATTCTGATAATAATGAGAGTGAAAATAAACATAAAGAAAAAATTGAAGCAGTTTCAAGGCGTTGTGCTTTATTAAGGCAATCGAGAAATGCGGTTGCTTCAACCTTAGCATCTTCTGATGTTGCTCAAGAAGTCAGTGACTTTTTCCACATTGATCAAAATAAGCTTAAGCAACACGCCAAGGAGCATAAAACCGCAAACAATCTGGTTGATCGCTTTAGATCATCTGATGCAACATCCATTGGACAGATGATGGTAGCGCATCAGATTAAATCACAATTTGCGATAATGAGTGGCTATGTTGAACATGCTTTTAATGATGGCTGGAAAGACATCAATATTGCTAACTGGCATTTTGATAGACGCTTACAGGTTTTAAGGGGCTCCAAAGAATACCGTCAATCGGTTAATGTGATTAATGACTATTTGACACTGGCAAAAAGCGCTCGAACAAACTGGCAAGCATTTTATCGCATTAGCGAACAACAGAAAGATTATGAGCAATACAAATCACCTAGTGATCGCAAAGATAGGTTACGTCAGATGGCGCAGCATTATGGTTATCAGCGTGATGCTTTGGCATATGATATTGTACAAAATCTTGATCAGTACCGTGGAGCCATTGATTTTGCGAAGATTGATCTGGAGCGATTACGTGAAGCTGCAAGCAATTATGATCGTGTACATCGTTATCAATCAGCTTTACAAAGTGTATCACGCTTTGAGGAAGCCAAGGCATTGCTTGAAGATGGCAAGCGTTATGGTAATCACTTACAGGCTGCTCATGTCTACAAACAAGCAAAAGCCGATGTGATAAAGCTTGAGAAGGTGATGTTACTGCGTGGGTTGTCCTCAGCAACCAAGCATCAGGATATACATTTAGTTAAAAACTACTTGGATGCTTCTTATCAAAGCTATCGCTATTATAAGAAAACACAACATGCGTTTGATGGTCATGTTTATGTTGATTCTGTGTTTAGACCAAAGCATTTACAGACTTATGCTAACACCTCAGCACAATTTGCCAGAAAAGCCGATCGCACTGCCTATGCGCTTATTGAGAAGGGTGTTGATTACCAATCTATTCTTAAGTATCAGATCAAAGATGAGTCACGCTTAAAAGCAACGATTGAGCGTATTGAAAAAGCGCATGCCAGAGAGACTAAGCGTTTAGAAATTGAAGCCTATTTGAATCCAAAAACACCGCAAGCACAGTTAGAAAAACTGGCTTATCAGTTTACGCAAGATAGTAAAGGCTATTATGGCCTTGCGCGTGAGGCAGGCTTATTGTGGTTGCCACTGTACAAGGTAGCACTGCCTGAGAAATTGCGCCAGGTACGTGCTGATTTAAGTGCCGCTGATCAGGTAACCTTTGATGCGATTACTGGACACAGTGATATTTGTCGCACGGTTTCTGATATGACCAAGGAATTAAAGGTGCTTGAAGCGCAGTTGGTTGAGCTTAGAAAATCGACTAGCGCGGATGAAGCAAATAAAGAAAATATTGAAGAAGCTTCACTTAAAGCAGAGATTGCAAACTTTAAAGAGAATTACTATTACACCATTGCCGTGCGTAATGAAATGGCTTATAAGCTTGCGCAAAAAAATCCTGAGCTTTTAGCGACTGATGAAGAAAGCCAGAAGCAATTGCGTGATAAGTTCCCGCATTTTTACTCAAAACGTTTTATCTATCATGTTGGCTTACATGAAGCGCGTCTTGCAGCTAAAGATCGTATTGATACCTATCTACAGTCAGGCATGAAAGACAAAGCTATTGCTTATGAGATTATGCAAAATCTTGGTAAGCATATGTTCTATCTAAAAGGACATAAAGACTGTGATATTAAAACCATTTCAATACAGGCGCTTGAACATCAATATGCTGAAGGTCTTAAAGTAATTGATGACCCGCAAAAAGCATCTGTTTATCAAGCGTTGGCTGATTACGATATTGCAATGGAAAAAACCAAGCAGGCATGGGCGCAAATCCGTCAAGCGAGACGACTTGAAAACCCAACTGTTAATATTGCTGAGCTAGAAGCTAAAGCCAGTCGTTTGACAGATATTAAAAATGAAAAAGCGCATAAAGCTTACGTTAGTAGCGGTCAAATTAAAGATGAGTTGTTGAAAAACACCTTTAAGCGTATCGATGTGCTCAAGCTCAATAAGGCAGCACATGGTCATCAATTAGTGATTGATGTTGGTGAATACCGCAAAGTAAAAGATCAGGATAATCAGATATTAGCGCAAATGCTGGCACTTGATTTGTCATTAGATTATGGCAAAGGACAGATCTATAAAGCCTTTAAAGCACATGCTGCTGATTATCAGAAAGGCTATTATATTGATGCGATACGTGCGCGAGAAATCGAATTTAAACAATCTTTACGTGCTGATCAACGAGCATTATACGATGAGGTGTTGCGCTACGTTGATGCTGATCGTCGTTTACGTTATGTGAAAAGCCCAGGGGCTTATCATGATAAGTTATTGCAAACGCGCCACAGCTTAGCTGTTCAATTTAGCAAGTGGCCATCACGTTATGAGTCGATGTTGCAATTTGAGGAGGTCAAATGGAGCCAGGTGCAAGCGTATAGTGAGCGTGTTCCAGTTCTTAAATATATTAAAGCAGCTCATACAGCGAATGAAATTACAGCTACAAATACTGCTTCTTCTAACCTTTCTACTGTGCCATTGCAGCCAAGAGAGGTGACGCGTTTTGATGTGAATGCCATTAACAATGCCATTTATGCCCGTTGTAGCGTCCCCGACTATTTGGCATCGATAGTCCCACGGTGAATGCGGAGATAATTTTGACTGTTTTTCAGTCTCTT
>NZ_JBQAJM010000037.1:0-17201 GCF_052030685.1 Cysteiniphilum sp. 19S12-1 | reverse complement strand
GTTACTCCATGATCTTAGATTACAAAAATAGAGTATCATAAAACAGCATAAAATAAAACCGCGTCAGGAATGCTCTCAGCGGATAATAATCAGTAGCACAACTAAAATAGCTAAGGATAAACCAATTGATTTATGCATGGTCATAAAAAATGCGCCATTGAGCTTAGCGAACAAGCCATCAAAGAAAAAACCAATTAAGAGTTGCAAGATGACACCAACAGCAATGAGTAAGTGTAACAGTCGAATAAGCAAATTATATTTCATTTTACAGTCCTTATTTTCAATAAATTTCCTAGGTTATATTGCTGTAGTATAAACAAAAAATCATAAATCACCATCAACTGCTAGGCGATGCTCGAAATAGTTTCTATACTTAGTGCTATCATTGGTAAAGAAGGACTAAGCTGCAATGAAGAAGTTATTTGGTTCATTAAGTAAGAAAACGCAAGATCAAGCATCTGATGTGGTGCTAGAAAATGACGAGTTTGATTCTGAAGAAGTATCAAACCAACAAAAAGGTAAAACTCCGCTAACAAAACAGCAGAAGCTTATGATTTTAGGTGGTCTGGGTGTGGCATGTGTGTTGGTGTTTCAATTGTTTATTATCAGCAATCAAAAAGAAATCCAAGCGCATCAAAAAGTGCTACAGTCGCATATTGAGGATCAGGCAGGTGCCATTAGAAATACGCTGTCAAATATCATTCACGCGGAAGCTGAAGAGGTGAGAAAGTCTGCAGATGCCAAAATTGCTGAATTAAAACAGATGATTTTAAATAGTAATACCGAGGCAGTAACGCAGTTACAGCAAATGCAAATGAAACTGGATGAAGTGCAAAAACAAACAAAGAGTTTAGATAAAGTCAGCGATGATTTAGCAAAGCAATTCTCAGCCAAGCTTGCGCAGATAGCAACAAGTAGCGCATCAAGTGACAAAAGTGCAGCTATGAAGTCAATTATAACTACGCCAATAACAGCGGATAAAGTAGCGACAAACTATAAGATTTATTCTGCTAATAGTTATGGTCTTGTATTGCAATCTGATAATGGTACATTCACCATTGCCAATATTGGCAAGATGTTGCCAGACTTGGGCGAGATTACGTCAATAACTGCAAACGAAGTAATTGCTGGGGATTATAAGATTATTGCTGACCCAAAAGGGTTTAAGCTTGATGAGTCAGCCGCAATTTCAGCGTATCAATAGCATGGAGAAAAATGTGCAGCAACATACGATTAATCATCCTATTGAAATTCAAGGTATTGGCTTACATTCAGGAGTCAATGTCAATATGCGCTTGTTGCCGGCTGCTGTTGATCAGGGGATTGTTTTTCGGCGCACGGATTTATCACAAGTGCATGATATTAAGATTACGCCATTTAATATTACTGAAGCAGTGATGTGTACATTGCTGGTCTCACCAAATGATAAAACGATAACGGTATCTACGATTGAACATCTAATGTCAGCGCTTTGTATGTTTCAGATTGACAATGTTATTGTTGAAGTTGATGCCCCAGAGCTGCCAGTCATGGATGGTAGTAGCATTGCCTTTGTTGAGGCTTTACAAGAAGTAGGCGTTAAAGCACAGGACAAAAAGCGTCAAGTGATTAAGGTGTTAAAGCCGATACGCGTCACTGATGAAGATAAGTTTGCAGAAATTTCCCCGAGTGATGAGACGAGTTATCGCTTTGAAATCAAATGGGATCACCCAGTGATTGCCGCTACTCCTTTAGTTGTCGAGTTCTCAGGTGAGCAAGAGGAATATATAACGCATGTCGCTAAGGCGCGTACTTTTGGTTTTGTTGAACAACTGGAATACTTGCATGCAAATAATCTGGCAAAAGGAGCATCACTTGATAATGCCGTTGGTGTCACTAGTGAGGGTGTTGCAAACCCTGAAGGTTTAAGATATCCCGATGAATTTGTAAAACATAAACTGCTAGATGCCATTGGTGATTTTTATGTCGGTGGCGCGATTTTGGGACATTTTAATTGTTACAAATCAGGACATACGCTCAATAACAAACTCTTAAGAGCTTTGTTTGCAGATAATAGCGCATGGAAGTTGCTTTAAAAGAGATAATATTGATCTCAAATAAACTTAGAATTGCTTTTGACTAAGGTAAGGGCAGAGATGCTGCCAAGCTTGTGTTAATATGGTTGCGTTCACCTAGTGAATACTTGATAATTGGTGACAGTTGTAAAGTTTCTAGTTGAAACTGTTAAAGTAAATCATGGTAAACGTAATGGATATAAGCTCGGTTACATTGAATAATCTCTATGTTTTTAAAGCGGTTATTGAAGTCGGTTCAGTATCGGAAGCCGCTAAGCTTTTAAATAAGAATCAGTCAACGGTAAGTGCTGCATTGAGACTGATTAGAAAGACATTTGGTGATGATGTGATGCAGATTCAGGATGGGCGCTGTGTGGCAACTGCCAAGGGTTTGCAGTTATGCAGCTATATTGGTCATATTGTTGGGCTAGCAAAACACAGTAGTGCGCAATCTGAGAAAAAGTGTTACAAAGTACTGACCAGTGATTTTTTCGCGCTGTTGTATATGCCTGAGTTTATTGAAGCTTGCAAAATCCATGATATTGAAATCGAAATGGAAGTATTGAAGCTTAAAGACTTAAATAAAGCACAATGCGATGTGAGCCAATTTGATTTATTTATTGGTATGGAAGATCGCGTGCTGAGTATTCCAACGCAACCATTGATGGAAACGCAATCTGTTGTGATCACAAGTCAGCAAAGTGATTTTGATAAAATGACTTTGGTTGATTATCTGCAGGCAAAACATATTACTATGCACGATAAAGAGACACCTTATATTCGCCAAACGATAGGACATCACCCGCGCAGTAAGGTGGTGCTGTCTAACAGTATTTTGACATCGATGAGTTTATTAAGCAGTATGCCTAATACTGTGATGTCTACCGAGCATCATTTATATGAATACTACCGTGATATTTTTAAGTTAAAGCGCGTGAACTTTGACTTTTCATTTGAAAAAAAGTTGGTTTTTTATAGTTGGCGAAAAACCGTGCATAGTGAGGAGCTGGCAAGGTTTTTTATGCAATGGTGGGAAGATAGGCTGCTGTCGGCTTAAAGTAGCTTATGTTAGATACTAACATTTGTATTTTTATCATTAATGAAAAGCCTCCGGCGGTGCTTGAAAGGTTTAAGCAATATAAGTTTAATGAAATAGCAATATCCTCTATTGTTTATTCTGAATTAGTTTATGGCGCCTATAAGAGCAAAAGAATTGATCAGAATATATCAGCATTGGCAGGATTTGTTGCTCCGCTGTCTATCGTCGAATTTGATCAGAATGCTGCAAATGATTTACTTATCGCTGCATATGCTAAATCTCTAAATATTCCATTAGTAACAAACAATACCAAAGATTTTAAAAAAGTAGATGGTCTTACTGTCCTTGACTGGGTTGATTTGCATATGTTTTGTTGGGGTGGCAAAGCTACCATTTAAGATGCCTGCTAAAATCGAGAAAAATAAAGCACTAATAATCGTCATTACAGTAGATGATAATCAAATGTTTTTCTTAGTGCGTCTTGCATTGACACTTTAGGTGCCCAATTAAGGTGTGTCTTAGCATTCTCAATTGAGGGCACTCGGCGATCAACATCTTGATAGCCTTCACCGTAATAGTCCCCTGCAGTTGTTGCAATAATTTTAGTATTCTCGGCACGTGCTTGATACTCAGGATAACGTTTCATTGCATCAACGGTTAACTCTGCGAGTTCTTTGATTGAATATTCATTATCTGGGTTGCCAATATTAAAAATACGGCGATGTGCCTCATTATCGCGTTTTTTAATAATTTCCATCAAAGCATCGATGCCATCATCAATATAGGTAAAGCAGCGACGTTGTGTGCCACCATCAACTAGTTGTAAATCTTTACCATCAATAATATTTGAGACAAATTGCGCTAATACGCGAGCACTTCCTTTTTTAGACGATTTGATTTCATCTTGCTTGGGACCAATCCAGTTAAACGGTCTAAATAACGTGTAATTAAGCCCTTCCTGCATGCCATAAGCGTGAATGACGCGATCAAGTAGCTGCTTAGAGCAAGAATAAATCCAACGTGGCTTATTGATAGGCCCTGTGACGAGCGCGCTGGTTTCCTCGTTAAATGGAATATCTTTGCTCATGCCATAGACTTCTGATGTCGATGGGAAGATAAGGTGTTTCTTATGCTTAACACATAGCTTTACAATGTCAACATTTGACTCATAATCGAGCTTATAGACAAATAATGGATCAGAGACATAAAGCGCTGGATTGGCAACAGCAACAAGCGGAAAAATAACATCACACTTTTGAATGTGTTCCTCAACCCACGCCATATTCTCAAGTACATTATCTTTGACAAAGTGTAAGCGTGGGTGATCCAAAAAATCAGTGATTTTATGATCAGAAAGATCCATGCCATAGATTTCCCAATCGGTATCTTTTAAGATTTTTTCAACCATACTGCTGCCAATAAAGCCATTGACACCTAAAACTAATAATTTAACGGACATATTGTTACCTTTTTTATTCATTTTCTTTTGTGTTTTCACTTTTTTCAGTTTTTTCAGCGTGCGACTTATTTTTTGATTCAGTCGTTGTTATGTAGTCTTTGATGATAAATCGTGGTCGCTTGCGTACTTCTTCATAAATCCGTCCGATATATTCACCAACAATACCAAGCCCCATTAAGAGCATGCCAATGAGGAAATACATGATTGCAAAAAGCGTAAATACGCCATCGGCATCAGGGCCAAAGGCAAGACGCTTTACAATCAGATAAATAAATAACAACATGCTTATAAATGACACGATCAAACCGGTCATTGTAAAGAACTCAAGAGGTGCCTTTGAGAAGTTGGCAAAGAAGTCAAAATTATAACGAATTAACTTATATAAATTATAGCTTGAAGTCCCTTCCTCACGCGCAGCATGGCGCACACCAACATCAGTTGGGTTTGACGAGAAGCTATGTGCTAATGCGGGTAAAAAAGTTGAGTTCTCACCAGTTGCAACAACGCGATCAATCACTTCACGCGTGTAAGCTCTAAGCATGCAACCCTCGTCAACCATATCAATGCCAGTTAATTTCAAACGCAATGAATTATGCAATTTGGAGACAAATAGACGCCATTTTTTATCTTGGCGATCCATGCGATAACCGCCAACAACATCATGTCCTTCTTCAATCTTTTCTAACAATAGTGGAATATCTTCTGGATAGTTTTGTAGATCAGCATCCATGGTCACGATAACATCACCATCAACATGCTCAAAGCCTGCCATAATTGCCATATGCTGACCAAAGTTGCGATTAAAATTAATTACCTTAACTTCACTTGGGCGCTTGTCATGCATTTCACGCAATAGATCAATTGATTTATCCTTACTGCCATCATTGGTAAAGATAACTTCATAAGGTTTGTTAATTGCGTCTAGTGCGGGGAAGAGGCGCTCAAAAAGGGTGGGCAGCACTTCTTCTTCATCGTATATCGGTATAACCACACTTAAATAAGGTTTGGTCATTTTAGCTCCTTTATTACTTAAATTTTTAATATCTTATACAGTGCTTCAAGCACATCATCTTGTTCGGCAAAGGTCATATCTGGGAAAAGCGGTAAGCTAATCACATTAGCACCAATTTCCTCGGCATTTGGGAAGTCACCTTTTTTAAAACCATATTTATTGGCGTAATAAGGATATAAATGCGCTGCTTCATAATGCACGCTACAACCGATATTATGTTGCTTTAGCTGACTCATTAATTCATCACGCGTGATTTTAGTCACTTGTGGATTTAAGGTCGGTGCAAATAAATGCCATGCATGCTTATGCTCAAACTTAGGTGCCTTTGGCAGAATAAGGGCATCAAAGTCTGCCAGTTTCTCATAATATCGTCTTGCTAATTGTGTGCGTTTTTCAATAAAACCATCTAAAGCAGGTAGCTGATGTATCCCAAGTGCTGCTTGCAAGTCCATCATATTGTATTTAAATCCGGGGTAAACGATCTGGTAATGTGCACTGCCTTCTTTACCAAAACGATTCCATGCTTCACGATCCATGCCATGAAAACGTGTCAAAGAAATATGTTTAGCAATCGTATCATCACGCGTCACAACACAACCTCCTTCACCAGTGGTCATGTTTTTATTCGGGTGAAAGCTAAAGATTTGCATATCACCAAATGTTCCCAGTTTTTTGCCTTTATACTCAGCACCAATCGAATGCGCTGCATCTTCGATCACCGTTAAATTATATTTTTTTGCTAACGCATAAATAGGATCCAAATCAACAGGTAATCCTGCGAAATGTACCGGCATAATCACTTTTGTATTAGGCGTGATTGCCGCTTCAATTTTTGTCACATCGATATTGTAAGTATCACGCTCCACATCGACAAGTTTCACTTTGGCGCCAACGATTTCAATGACATTTAAAGTGGCTGCAAAGGTCATCGGTGTCGTGATCACTTCGTCTTCCGGTGTTAAATCAAGTGCCAACAAAGCCAAATGCAATCCGGCAGTTGCGGAATTTAAACATAAGGCATGAGGCGCATTATGATATTCTTGAAGCATGCTTTCAAATTTCTTAAGCTTAGGTCCTGTTGTTAACCATCCCGAGCGTAAGCTATCAACGACATCAGCAATGGCTTCTTCTGAAATGCTTGGTTTGGCAAAGGGTAAAAATGTATCTCTCATTGATTGATCTCTATTATTGATTGATATTGATTTATGGTTTTGCAACCAGATAAACGCCTAAAATAATCACGAAAATTCCGGCAACACGCGTTGCAGTGAGTGTTTCTCCCAATAAAAAATAACCGGCAATCGCTGTTACAATGTAACCAATAGATACCATCGGATAGGCTAAGCCAACAGGCACACGTGACAGTACCATCAGCCATACTACAACACTGATGACGTAACACATAAGCCCTAAAATAACAAAATAATTTGTTGCCACCTTCCAACCAATCGGCCAAATGTTAGCAAGTGTGAAACTAAACTCACCAATGCGATCCATGCCAAACTTTAAAAACAACTGTGCTGAGGCATTTAATAGCACGCCACACAGCAATAAACTCCATACAACAAGGGTCATTTTTTATTATCCTCTTACAGCTTAAATGAAAACTTAAGCCGAAACCATATTCAATAGGTTAGCATTGTAATGACTTTAAGGATTAAAGACAAACACATCGCATTAAGAAAAACAACAACTGATCATAAGCTTTATATTACAAGGTTTGAGAGCACTTTCTGCTTCAGCAAGTTACTGCTGAATATAATTAACCAAGCTTTCTACTTCATCATGCTTTTGGTGATAGCGTGAGCTTGCCCATTTGGTTAAATCACCAATGGACAATAGTCCTAAAAAAGCGTTGTTGTCATCATAGATTGGTAAGTGACGGATGCGTTTTTCGGTCATGAGTTGTAAGGCTTCTTGCGCTGTTTGATTGTGGTTCATCGAAATGATCTGTTCGCTCATAATATCGGCGACAATATGCTTTTTTAAGTCCTGATTGCGCGCTGAAACTTTAAATAAAAAATCACGTTCAGTGATAATGCCATGGAATTGATCATTATCGATAACGAGTAGTGAACCGACTTTATGCTCAGCCATTTTTTGTGCAGCCTCAAATAAACTGCTATTGGCACTAATGCTAAAAACGCGTTTTTCTTTGTTAACGATTTCCTTGAGTTTGCTATGCATGGGGTTGCTCCTTATGGTTTATGTCAGAACATCGTGTTCTAGAGTATAGCCTAACGTTTGCAAGATAATTGTAAAGCGCAAATTGTATGGGTGATGGAAAAAATGCTTTTTTATTGTTGCGATTCGCAGGTGATGATGATAGCTTGTGTTTATTGTCATTGAAAAAGCTTAAGGAGGCTTGTGATGTTAAAAACAATCAAAAAACACATGATGCTTCCAGTTTCTTTTTTCCTTGAACTATCTCTTCTACGACTGCCTCGCTGGTAGGCAGCTATTTAATTTTCCCTTTATACTTTACAGTTGTATTTTATTATTACATTTAGGCAAACTAAGTAAATCACCTATTATTTTTGGAGGATAACGTAAGTGAGTGGGCAGGTCTATATTTGGCGAAATGGTCAATTTATCGAGAAAGAAAAAGCTGTTGTTAGTGTAATGACGCATGCGCTACACTATGGCTCAGCAGTTTTTGAAGGGATTCGCGCTTATAAAACAGTAAAAGGCACCGCGATTCTAAAGCTAAAAGAGCATATGCAGCGTTTTGATTATTCAATGCGAGCATTGGGTATGAATCGACCTTTTAGTGTTGAACAAATGTGTCAAGCAGTGATTGATACCGTTAAAAAAAGTGGACTTGAGTCGTGTTATATTCGACCATTGGCGTTTTATGGTGATAATCAAAGTGTGGGTGTGTTGCCAAAAACTGATCATCCGATTGATGTGATTATCTGGTGTTTGCCAATGGGACGTTATTTGGCAGCAGAAAGTGTTGATGTGATGGTCAGTAAATATATTCGTATTCATCCGCAATCGACGATATGTGACGCTAAAATATCAGGTCATTATGTCAATAGTATGCTTGCCAGTATGCAGATTCGTGGCACACATTATCATGAGTCTTTGCTGTTGGATGCTGATGGCAATGTTGCCGAGGGTGCTGCGCAAAATATTTTCTATGTTAAGAATAATGAAATTTTCACCACACCTTTGGGTACGATCTTAGATGGTATTACGCGACGGATGATTATCCAAATTGCCAAGGAGCAAGGTTATACAATCTACGAAAAATATTTCAAAGTTGAAGATATTATCGATGCTGATGAAGCGTTTTTTAGTGGTACAGCTGCCGAGATTACACCGATTCGTAGTATTGATGATCAAAAAATTGCAGGTCACGGTGAAATCGGGCGTGTTACTAAACATATCAAGCAGTGTTTTAGCGAAATCACGCAAGGCATTAAAGCATCTGATGCCTTAACCTACGTGTAGGGGCGTATGGCATACGCCCCTAAACAGAATTATTTTGAGGAAGGAGAGTTGATAATGAGTACACAAACTAAACAAAAAAAGCAAACCCATAAACAGCGTGTTTATATTTTTGATACCACATTGCGTGATGGTCAGCAATCACCAGGGGCTGGCATGAACTTTGAAGATAATATTGCTTATGCTGATTACGCGCATGCGCTAAATATCGATGTCTTAGAAGCAGGCTTTCCTTCGGCAAGCCAGCTGGATTTCCAAATTGTGCATACGATCTCTGAGCGTATGGTAAATCGACAGTCCAATATGATCATTGCCGGACTTTGCCAGTTAAGAGAAGCACAGGTTTTAAAGACAATGGAAGCATTAAAACCATCACTTGCTATTGGTAAAGCACGTATTCATGTCTACTTGCCGGTTGATCCTAATTTGGCTCAAGCGAGTTTAGGTGATAAAAATGATGAGCAAAAACACATTGATGAAGTCTATCGTTTGATTAAGATTGCAACGGATCAAGGCTATGAGGTCGAGTTTAGTGCTGAAGGTTATTCACGTTTAGCAGATGGTTTTGACTATGTTGCCGAATTATTTAAATCTGCGGTGAAAGCAGGAGCAACGATTATCAATTGCCCTGATACCATTGGTGGCGCTTGTGAGCGTGAAGGCGATGATTATTTTGTGAAGAATATGGCAAAACACGCCCGTATTATCAAAGAAACTTTCCCTGATAAAGATATTATATGGTCAGCGCATTGTCATAATGATTTTGGTTTGGCATTAGAGAATTCGATGAATGCGGTTTTTGATGGTCCGGCGCGTCAAGTTGAAGCATGCATTAATGGTGTGGGCGAGCGCGCGGGCAATGCCGCATTAGAGCAATGTGTGATGTTTATCGATGCTTTTGGTAAACAACAAGACGCGCATTACTACACTAATATCAATATCAATGGCTTGAAAGAAGTATCGGATTTTATTGCCCAAAAAATGCTCCCTAAACAACCACACTCACCGATTGTTGGTTTAAATGCAACACGACATACGTCAGGCGGACATACCAATGCAATCTTGAATAATCCCTTGGCTTATCAGCCATTTGATCCAAAATCCATCGGTAGTGAAATTTCCTTTGTGTTTGGTCCGTTATCCGGTGGTAATCACGCTAAGAAAATTATTGAAGACTTTGGCTACGTCTGTGAAGAACATGAAAAAGCAAAAATTGCTCAACAGATCAAAGATATATATCATGAGCGTCGCAAAGGGGTAACTGATCTTGAGTTATTAAGTGCCTATAAAAAAATACGTGCACCGATTAAGGCGAGCAAAATTGCGTATGGTAAATCAGAAGATAGCAGTTCTGTGACGATTACGGGACAGTTCTTTGATCAAGAAAATCTAAAAGTCGAGTTAGCAGGCGAAAACTCAGCACTTGCAGCATTACTTAATGCGACGGATAAATACATTCCAGGCATTGAGGTTAAAGATTATTATGCAAAATCTTTAACAGAAGCGGGAGTGCGTTCAAGCTCAGAGGCAACAATTATTGTTAGTGCGCCAAATCATAGTGCACATAAAGGCATTGCCAAAGATCATGATATTGAGATATCAGCATTGAAAGCATTTATCGAAGCAGTTAATCAGATGTATGTAGATGCTAACTATAGGACTCACAGCGAATCGATACAAATAAATCAACAAGAGGTGTCCCATGGCTAAAAATATTATTGATAAAATTTGGGGCCAGCATGTGGTGGAGTCACAAGCAGGCTTTCCAGATATTTTTTATATCGATCGGATGTTAATGCATGAGGTGACCTCTGCTCAAGCATTTGATAAGTTGCGTGAATTAAATATCCCAGTACGTAACCCGCAATCAATTGTTGCCACCCTAGATCACAGTATTTCGACTTCACCAATTGATCGCACTCAAATGAATGACCCTGTAGCTAAAGCACAAGTAGAAACGTTGCGTAAAAACACACAAGAATTTGGTGTTGAGCTATATGATTTTGACAGTCAATATCAAGGTATTGTTCATGTGATTGGACCTGAACTTGGGTTTACTTGGCCTGGGAGCACGATTGTCTGTGGTGATTCACACACTTCAACCCATGGTGCCTTTGGTGCATTGGCATTTGGCGTTGGCACTTCAGAAGTCGGACATGTTATGGCAACAAATTGCATTTTGCAATACCGCCCTAAAACCATGAAAGTTCATTTCAAAGGTAAGCCATCAAGCTATGCAACGGCAAAAGATATTGTGATGAAGCTCATTACTGAGATTGGTATTGGGGGAGCTACTGGGTTTGTGATCGAGTATAGCGGTGATGCAATTAAGGCATTATCGATGGAAGCACGAATGACTTTATGTAATATGTCGATTGAGTGTGGCGCAAGAGCCGGATTAATCGCGCCAGATGAGACAACCTTTAACTATCTCAAAGGGCGGAAATATGCTCCTGTCGCTGAGCATTGGGAAAATGCAGTGAACAAATGGCGTGACTTAAAGAGTGATGAA
The DNA here is from genome assembly GCF_052030685.1 of Cysteiniphilum sp. 19S12-1. Lineage (NCBI taxonomy): Bacteria > Pseudomonadati > Pseudomonadota > Gammaproteobacteria > Thiotrichales > Fastidiosibacteraceae > Cysteiniphilum > Cysteiniphilum sp. 19S12-1. Next base: position 5,672 of record NZ_JBQAJM010000037.1, on the reverse strand, counting down.
AACGCAAGCTATGATAAGGTTGTTGATATTGATATTGATGGCTTGCAACCAATGGTTACGTGGGGAATTAATCCACAACATGCCGTGGCAATCAATGAATCCATTCCATGCTTAACTAGCATTCCAAAGCATCAACAAAAATTAGCCAAAGAAGCCTATCGCTACACAGGTTTTAGTGAGAGTGAAGCCGTTTTGGGCAAAGCGATTCAATGGGCATTTGTTGGCAGTTGCACCAATGGACGCATTGAAGATATGCGCGCTGCCGCTGATGTGTTGAAAGGGCATAAGATTGCAGAAGGGGTAACGATGTATATCGTGCCAGGCTCTGAAAAAGTACGCGCGCAAGCGATTGCTGAGGGATTGGATAAGATATTTATCGAAGCGGGCGCTGAATTTAGAATGCCCGGTTGCTCAATGTGTCTTGCAATGAATGATGATAAAGTGCCCGCAGGACAGCGCTGTATCAGTACGTCAAATCGTAATTTCATAGGTCGTCAAGGCACGGGGAGCATTACCCATTTGGCATCACCACAAACGGTAGCAGCCAGTGCAATTAAAGGTGCGATTTGTAGTGTGGCACAGTTAGAACAAGAAGGAGTATTGGCATGAAAGCATTTCAAACGCTAACAAGTAAAGCGATTCCGATGTGGTTAAGCGATGTTGATACCGATATGATTATTCCGGCACAATACTTAACACAAACGACGATTGCCGGTTACGGCGAGCATCTTTTTACCCGTTTAAAATCAGCGGATTCTGAGTTTGTGTTTAACCAAGCACGGTTTAAAGATGCGCGAATCCTTATCAGTGGTAACAACTTTGGCTGTGGTTCCTCGAGAGAGCATGCCGTTTGGGCATTGCAACAAGCCGGTATTGATGTGATCTTGGCACCTTCTTTTTCGGATATCTTTTTTAATAACTCGGCTAAAAACGGTTTGTTATTGATTGCTTTAGATGGTGAGCTATTAGAGAAATGGTGTGAAAAAGCACAAAATGAAGATCTCGATATAACAGTTGATTTAGCTGCGCAAACCATTACTGCAGATGAAGCATCTTATTACTTTGACTATGATCCTTTTCGTAAAGAGTGTTTACTTAAAGGTCAAGATGATATGGGTTATTTATTGTCTAAAGATCATGAGATTAGTCGGTTTGAAACTCTATCAAAATGATGAATAAGTTTAACTGCCCCTCACCCGCACAGCTTATGCTACGCGATCTTTCCCGCAAGGGGAGAAGTAGATCAACTTGGCGTTTGCAAAACTAGCAGCTATCAAACTGGATTTAAATTTATACATTTAATCGATTGATTTCACATCACTAAACTCAATCAGCATTTGATTGCCTTGTGACTCATTGACAAAGATACGTGAAGCATATTTAGTCCCTGTCATCTCAATGCTTTTAATGGCTTTATCAAGTGGTGATCCTAATGACTTAAGGGCAATATGCCAAGTATCACCATTTTGCATAAAATAAATTTTAAAATACTGTTTTAAGGCATCGGTATTACCTTTGAATATTGATAAGAATACGGTCGTAAATGAAAAGACGATCGGTTGCTCTTTCTTGGTGATAACAACGGCAGTTTTGCCTTCAATCGATTGTTTAATGCTATCTTCAGTAACAATCAAGGTCGATTGGAACGGCTTTTCTTGCAGCCATTTTAAACCTTGCGTTTTTGATAACTCAAAGCGACCACTGGATTTAAGTGGTTTCGATAACAGCTTCATAAAGCGGGTTTGTGTGAAGTTGCCTGTAACATGGCTGATTTGTGCTTGTTGTTTTTGAACTTCAGTAAATGCCTGCTCATTGTGTGCCGATAGTGGATGATCGAAGATATTATCTGTCGAGGCGTGAGCTAAGTTCAATAGTATAAATAACATAAGAAAGGTAATGCTTAGGCGTTTAAAGAAAGCGTTAATCATGATGGAAACCTTCTATTTTTTGGATAAGAATTTTGGGTGATTGAAATTGTAATTCGTGATTGTGCAAAGTAACTGCAAGTTGGGTTGTTTGCCCTTTACTTAACTTTTGTTCTGTCGCTTTATCAAAGATCAGATAGCTTATTTTTAGCCGATTTTGATATTCGATAACTTGGCTGTGCACCTCAATAATCTGTCCAAAGCTTGCCGGTTTGATGTATTTGATCTGCAAATCAACCACTGGCCACATATAACCACTTTGCGCCATAGCGTAGTAGTTATAACCGATTTTATCTAAAAGCTCACAACGCGCGATTTCAAAATATTTGACATAATGGCCGTGCCAAGCGATTTGTAAACTATCAACATCAAAAAATGGTATCACGATATCGGTGATATGAGTGATCGGTTTATCCGTCATTAGACTGCCAAAAATCAAAAAAATTAAACCACTGTGTCGGGTATTTTAGGCAATATTCAGCAAGGAAGTCACTATATTGTTGCACATAATCAGCCAACTGCTCATGACGTTTATTACGTGGCAGGTTAATAGACTTAGCAAAAGGCTTGAAAACAACATCAAATTGTTTGCCCTTCTTAAGGCATAGCATTGTGTAAACGGGTGCTTTGAGTAGATGTGCTAATAAAAAACCGCCCTGTGGAAAGTAAGCATTCTTTCCTAAAAATTCAGCTTTTATGGTACGTTGGTTATTTGTCAGATTAGTAACTGGTGTACGATCACAAGCGATAATAATGATTTCGCCTTGATCTATCTTATGCTGCAACTGCATTGCTAAAGCCATATCAAAATGATTAACAGAGATTAGGCTCAACTGTGAGTTAGGATTAATTTGAGATAAGGTGTCATTGAATTTTTGTGCGTGTTGATTAAACACTAAAGCATTGATTCGGCTATTAGGATATGAGTTAGAAATCGCACGCATGACCTCAATTGTACCAAGGTGAGCAGTAAATATAATTGTTCCCTTTTTTTGATCAATGAGCTCAATTAACTCATGACGATTAGCAAAGTTTAAGTTTTTACGTGTAACTTGCCCATTCCAAACAGCTATTTTATCCACTAGACTTTTGCCAAAGTTAATAAAAATAGGCAATGGCTTAACCTCTATATCAATAGCTCGTTGTTTTGCATAAGCATGCAAATTTTGACAATAAATACGAATTGCTTGGCGTGCCTTACGACTAAATAGATAGAAATAGTATATGACCGGATAAGTCAAAAGATAGGCTAAATGTCGACCTAAAAGCTTTACTGTCCACAGTGTCAGCTTAAGTCCAATGGCATTCCCTTTTTCACGATGCTTTGACCAGTGAGTCTGTTTTGATTTTGCTTTGTCTGAATCATGCATGTTTTTTTATTTTGCGATTTTTACGTTTTCTAGACTTGAAATAATGTCGTGGCATATGATAAAACATGCCAAAAAAAAGTCGAGTGTGTAGCCAAGAAATACGCAAATTATCGCGCCATAAACGAAAGTGTGAGCGTCCACCAATAGGATAAATCACCTTGGTCGGAATATAATTAACATCAACGCCTTGCCAATATGCTTTTATTAGAATCTCAATATCAAAATCCATGCGCATGCCACGAATTTTTAACAGGATAGGTTGAAGTGCTTGTAGCGGATACACCCTAAAGCCACACATGCTTTCAGTGAGCCTTTTACTCCATGTCTCAATAGCGACCCAGAAATTGGTAATCTTGCGCCCATGCAAACGCGACTTAGGAATGCTTTGATCATAAATGGGCGCACCTGATATAAGTGAATAAGGCATGTCATAAGCCATTTGCAGAAATTTTGGGATATCTTCTAAATTGTGCTGATTATCCGCATCAACTTGTAAAGCATGTGTATAGCCACATGCTAATAACCATGCAAACCCAGCTAAAATAGCAGCACCTTTGCCAGAATTTTGAGGGAGTGAGATGCTTTTGACCCAATCAAATTTTGCAATGATATCATCAATAAAAGACTTTGTTTCGTTGTCACTACCATCATCGACAATAAGACAAGTTAAACCGTAAGGCTGTAATGCTAAAACAACCTGCTCTAAGGTGTCACCATGGTTATAAACAGGGATTAAAAAGGCGGGTTTCATAGTTTAATTTTACCGCTTGAGTAAGTAGCGTTGTCTTTATCAATATAGCGAAATGTCAAAAGGTTTGGTTTTTTGCTAATGCATAATTTTAATGTAGATCCGGGTAAAATCACGCGACTAAATTTAAGTTGTGGAATATTAGCAATGGTTTTTTTGTCAATTCCCAAAAAATGAGCCGCAAAAGCAATGACAAAGTCAGTCTGCGCAATACCGGGCAAAATAGGTGCGTTTTCAAAATGCCCTTTGAAAAAGATAAGATCACGATGAAAGTGAATATCCAGTTCAAGCCTAGTTTCATCCTCATTTTGTGTAACGCTTTGATGAATGATCTGTGGCAGGCGGGTATGATCGTTAATCATGAATATCACTTATTGTATTTATGCTATGAACAGCATCACAAAATGCTTTGATTTTTTGGCGGCATTTTATTCCTTTTTGTGACTCAACGCCACCGCTAACATCAACTGCATAGGGCTGGAGAGTTGTAATTGCCGATTGTACATTGTCTGCAGTGAGCCCTCCTGCAAGAATGATTTTCTGGCGCATGTCACTTGGAATAATTGACCAGTCAAAGGTTTGCCCTGAGCCACCGTAAAGATTTGGGTCATAGCTATCAATCAATAAACCTCGTGCCCTCGGGTGCGTATTTTGTGCATTGATAAGTGTATCAGCGTCTTTGGCACGAATTGCGCGAATATAAGGGAAATTAAATCGCTCACATTCTGAGGTGGTTTCATCGCCATGAAACTGAATAAGGCTGATATTGGCATCAATACCTGCTTGAATCGTTTGTTGTGGCGCATTGACAAAAAGCCCACAGCAGCTAACAAAAGGTGGTAGTTGACTGATGATTTGTTTGGCTTTAAGAGTATCAATAAATCGTGGTGATTTATCATAAAAGACAAACCCCAACGCATCAGCCCCACAGTCAATAGCATACAAGGCGTCATCAAGGTTGGTAATGCCACAAATTTTAATTCGGGTTTTAGGCATATTGGATTATGCCATAAAGTTAATCAATGCCGCGGCAACCATTGATGCGGTTGCAACAGTAACACCCGTAGTTGCTAGAAGTCCATCGACTTTAGTTAGGTGGAATTTCTTGCGATCTTCAACTTGAGGGTCTTTTTCACTGGTGGTTTCTTCGGTAAGTATCGAGATATATTGTGGGAATAGTGGCTCATCACCGAACTCGCCAGCTTCAAACCCTTCAGCCCAGTAGTTGTGCTCTACGGTTTTCTCTGGAAATGGATTTAGCTCATCAGATTGATTTTGTTGGCCATGGGCATAGCCTGACATCCATACTTTTTCCAACTCATCCAGTTTGTCGACTTGAGCAGAAAGAATAAGTTTTAATCTAGAATCAATTTCATTGGTTTGCATAACAGCTCCATGTTGCTTGTCATTTACCATAAGCGTGCCTAAAAGTTTATACCCATTACAAATCATTTTACAGAATTTTTTGCTTTGTATTTTGCGTGCTTTTGACAAGTTTAATTTTGATAATAGTCCTAGCTATTACCTGCAATTCAACTTGTCAAAATCTTCAGAGAGCATTCCTGACGCGGTTTTATTTTATGCTGTTTTATGATACTCTATTTTTGTAATCTAAGATCATGGAGTAAC
>NZ_JBQAJM010000036.1:0-17209 GCF_052030685.1 Cysteiniphilum sp. 19S12-1 | reverse complement strand
ACAAGAACTAACAACCCGCAAAAATTTTTGCTCAAAGTATTTAAGTATCTACATTTTATATCTCTTTAAACATCTCTTAAACCTTGCTACCAAGGCATTCTCGCGAACATTCTCGCCAAGAACGAGGTGCCATTATACACACCAATTCACACCCCGCAACCCCTTTTTTCATCTTTTTATCCTTTTTCTCCTTTTTACTGAAATTTGATTGAAATGCAACCTGAAAACCAGTTGAAGCGATGGTTATTCAACCAAGGCTACTGCTCTATTCAAAGCAATACGTTTCGTTGTATTTCGATCGAAAGCATGAAGATGCTCTTTTTTAACATGCAAGTGTACAGCTTGACCAATATTTCCTTGCCAGTAACCATCAATTCTAACTGTGATTTTTGCATCACTATTTTGCACACAACCATAAATAAGCGTCTCACCACCGAGGTGTTCAACCATATCGACAATAACACTAAGGTCAATATCGTCATTTACCTCTTTTAATACAATATGCTCAGGACGGATGCCTATAATAATTTCACGACCTAGCTCATGTTGTGTTTTTAATGTTATAGGCAATATACCGCCATCATCTAACATAATACCTTGCTCAGTGACTGTAGCATTTAGGAAATTCATTGCTGGTGCGCCAATAAAGCCTGCGACAAATGCGCTCTGTGGTTTTTGATAAATTTCTTTGGGTGTTGCAAACTGCTCTATATAGCCTTTATTTAACACCACAATGCGATCTGCCATTGTCATCGCTTCAACTTGATCATGCGTTACATATAAACTGGTAATCCCAAGTCGCTGCTGTAGACGTTTAATCTCTAGCCGCATTTCAACTCTGAGCTTGGCATCAAGGTTAGATAACGGCTCATCAAATAAAAACAACTTTGGATTACGAATAATCGCGCGCCCCATTGCCACACGCTGGCGCTGCCCTCCTGATAACGCACCAGGCTTACGATCAAGCAAATGATCAATCTTCAAAAGCTTGGCAATTTCTTCAACGCGTTTGTGAATTTCTGCTTTGGCTACCTTTCTTACTTTTAAACCATACGCAATATTATTAAAAACACTCATATGTGGATAAAGTGCATAGTTTTGGAATACCATTGCAATATCACGATCTTTTGGCTCTTTATGTGTAATATCATTACCACACAAGCTGATTTTCCCTGAAGATGTATTCTCAAGTCCTGCAACCATTCTTAGTAAAGTTGACTTACCACAACCTGATTCACCAACAATCACAATAAACTCACCGGACTCAATCGCTAAATTAATATCGTGTAAAACTTCCGTCTTACCATAAGATTTGATGACATTCTCTAATGCTAAATAACTCATAACGCTCTACTTATTTTATTTATCCTAATTTACTCTATTTATCTGTTTCCATTAGACCTTTGACAAACCAACGCTGCATAATCACAACAATCAATACCGGAATAATCGTTGCTAACATAACCTCTGCCATAATGAAGTTCCAATTAGGGATCTGCCCCAAAGTATCTGCAATCTGCATCAGTCCCATTACGATCGTATGCAAGCTTTGATCACTTGATGTAATAATTAGTGGCCATAAAAACTGATTCCAGCCATAAATAAACATCACAATAAACAAGGCAACAATATTAGTTTTAGATAGTGGCAGTACCACATCAATAAAAAAGCGAACCGGACTGGCACCATCAATAGCTGCCGCTTCTGCATATTGCCGCGGGATCGTCATGAAAAATTGACGAAACATAAAGGTGGCCGTTGCTGAAGCAATCAATGGCAAGGTTAAGCCGGCAAACGTATTGAGCATCCCTAAACTAACCACAATGTCATAAGTTGGCACGATACGCACTTCCACTGGCAACATTAATGTCAAAAAAATCGCCCAGAAGAACAGCATCTTAAACCTAAAGTTAAAATAAACCACAGCATACGCTGATACCAACGCTAAGATAATCTTACCAACAGCAATCGCAAGCGCCATCAAGAAGCTATTCCATAACAGCAATAATGCCGGCGGGATATTATATTGACTACTACCGACTAAAGCCGTTTGATAGTTTGCCGCAAAGTCATGCCCTGGCAACATCGGGATCACTTGCGTTGCTGAGTTTAAGGTTTCAATCGACTGAGTTGATGTAACAAATGCCACATAAATAGGCAACAACATAATTACAATGCCTAGTATTAATAGTGCGTGCGTCATAAATGTCAGCACAGGACGTCTTTCTACCATCATGCGTAATGCACCTTCTTTTCCACATATTTAAACTGAATCACCGACAATATGATAATAATCAGCATCAATATTACCGATTGCGCTGATGAGCTACCAATTTGCTGTCCGATAAAGCCTGTGGCATAAACGTTGTACACCAAGATATTGGTTGAATCCGCAGGACCTCCTTGCGTCATCGTCGCAATGATGCCAAAGGTGTCAAAAAACGCGTATACCAGATTGATTGTTAATAAAAAGAAAGTTGTTGGCGAAATCAATGGAAAAGTAATCTGCCAAAATCGTCTGATAGGTCCTGCGCCATCAATAGCTGCTGCTTCAAGCATGGACTTTGGCACTGCTGCCAATCCCGCTAGAAAGAAGATGAAGTTATAACTCACCTGCTGCCAGGAGGCGCCAAAAATAGTGACCATTAATGCTTGTGTACCATTACTGTAATAATTCCAGTCAACTCCGAAATGCGCCAACACCCAAGTTACAACACCCACAGCTGGATTAAACAAAAAACCCCATAACACGCCCGTTACAGCAGTTGCCACGGCATATGGCCACAAAATAAAAGTCTTGTAGATCTTGGCTCCACGTATCACACGCATCACAAGAACTGCAAATAATAACCCAAACCCCATCGCCAAAAATGTCACTGCAACTGAGAAAATCGCTGTCGTAATAAATGATTGCAAGTAACTATTATCACTTAACAAAGCCCAATAATTCTCAAACCCAACAAAGTGAGACACCGTACCCCAGAAATTACTGCTATAAAAAGAACTGATAATGCTTTGAATTGCTGGATAGATAAAAAACAGCAGCGTGATCACCAGTTGTGGCAATATCAACAAATAAGGCAACCATCCTGCCTTATAAAATCCTCGATGATGCATAAATTAAACCTTATTTTGTCTATAAAACTGATTGATTAACTTATTTCCCTTATCCACTGCATCCTCAAGCGCATCATCAACGCTTTGTTGATTAGAGAAAATACGCTCAAGCATTGAGTCATTTTCCTGACGAATCAATGGAAAATTACCCAGTCTAATGCCTAGAGTATAAGGTTTAGGAGGCGCGTTATTTAAAGACTCAACAGCAATTAACGCATTAGGGTCTTTCTTATAATATCCCTCTTTTTGCATTAACTCATAAGCTGACTTGGTAGCTGGAACATATCCGGTATCCATTGCCCATTGCGCTTGGATTTTGGGTTGTGCCAAGAATTGATAAAAGGATGCCACCCCTTTATATATAAGATCAGCATTGGGTGTATTCTTAGGTAATGCAAATGTCCACATAGCCCCTCCGCCAATAATGGTGTTTTGTGGCTTACGTGTATCTTTTGTTTGCCAAAATGGAATTTTTGCCACACCTACTTTGAATGTTGGTAATTTTGAATAATCTGCCAAGAGGGATGATGATTGCAAAATCATCGCACACTTCCCGCTAGTAAATAAGGTATCTGCAGAGCCTAAACGTCCGCCATATTGGAAAATGCCTTTTGTTTGCCAAGCCTTAAGTTGCGCTAAGAAATCGGCTATTGTTTGATTGTCAAATATAAGTTTTGGCTTCATCGAGTCAAAACCATTATTCGCATTAGCAAACGCCAAATTATTCCATGCGCTAAACTCTTCCAAGAGAGTCCATGAGGGGTAAGCTGCTGTCATTGCACACGCTTGACCTGATTGAATTAACTTCTCCCCAACTTTAGTCAACTCCTGCCAAGTGGCCGGAGGGTGTGCGATACCGGCTTTAGCCAAAGCCGTTTTGTTATAAAAAAGCACAGGCGAAGAACTATTAAAAGGAAAGCCAGAAAGTTTACCATCTACGCTATAGTAGCCACTCACCGCAGGCCAAAAGTCACTTTGATCAATCGTAATGCCCGTCATCCTTTCAAGCTCATACAGTGGAATAATCGCACCATTTGAGTAAATCATCATTGCGGTACCAATTTCATAAGACACCAACATATTCGGTTGTGTGCTTGAACGATAAGCTGTTGCCGCTGCGGTTAATGAGTTTTGATAATTGGATTTATTAATCGCCTCAACATAATACTTATGCTGGCTTTGATTATACGCATTGACAATTTTATCTAAAGCATAGTTAAGCGATCCACCAAATGAATGCCATAATACCAGATGAACCCTGTCATCTGGTCGCTTTTCTCCATCAAATACCGCCTTAGCTTTCTGCCAAAAATCACCGGCAAAAGCTTGTGACAACACCCCACAGACAAGCACTATAGCTACGCACAGATAGCGCATCAGATCCCCTTTCTCGTAATTTAAATACTGAATTATTAATAAAGCATGTTACAAAATTATGACAATAACAACAAATAAAAACATAGAGTATCAGCTTGCAAAAATATCCATCTAAACCACATACCGATAAGCCTGCACCATTAGTTGCTTTTCCAGCCATAGCACTTTTCTTTTTTTATGCTACAATACCGACCAGTTTCATGAGCAGCTCTTATCACTTATTATCCGTAAATCAACAAATCAAATAGTGATTATAGTTTTGAGCAAAACGCACTCATGCGATTAATGAGAATAATAAGCAAAGCAGGTAGATAAATGACGTTAGTTTCTTTAGCGATAGACTATAAAAAAGCTTCTTTAGATGTGCGCGGTGCATTCACCCTCGACAATGAGCGCCTTGGTCAACATTTAAAAACGTTAAAACAGCAATATGGTGTTGAGCAATGTCTTATTTTATCAACCTGCAATCGCACCGAAATCTATGCCGTCATTGCTGAATTAAAACAATTAGATCATGTTATCAATTGGTGGCAACAATCGGCAAAACGCAATGATTTGGATTTGAAAAACTATCTTATCCTGCGCCAAGATACACATGTTGCTCATCATCTAATGCGCTTAAGCTGTGGATTAGAGTCAATGGTTTTAGGTGAGCCGCAAATATTAGGTCAAATTAAATATGCCTATGCGGAGGCACTTGCCAATAACACACTTGGTGGAGATCTTAATCGCTTAATGCAGAAGGTTTTCTCAGTTGCAAAACGCGTGAGATTTCACACCAATATTGGGAAGTGCCCGGTGTCTGTTGCCTTTTCGGCAGTGACATTAGCCAAGCAAAACTTAAGTAATTTTGAAGAAAAAACCATTATTGTCATTGGTGCAGGAAGTACAGCAATGCTTGTGACAAAGCACTTAGCAAGTCTCACACCAAAACGCCTTATTATTGTTAATCGCACTTTAGAAAAAGCACAACAACTGGCAACTGAGCATCACGCAGAGGCCTTTTCATTATCCGAGCTTAGCAGCCTTGCTAAGCAAGCTGATATTATTGTTAGTGCCGTCAACTCACGTGAGTTGATTTTGACAACTGATATGCTAACCAATACAAATCCCAAAACGCTAATTGATCTATCGGTGCCACGTGTCATTGATCCATTATTCGATCAAATAGATAACATAACCACCTACTGTGTTGATGACATTCAAGGATTGATTCAAAACAATAAAACATTGCGTGAAAAAGCGGCATTACGTGCTGAGAAATGGATTGAAAAAGGTCTAGATGATTATATTAATCAAGAAAAAGCCATTCTTTCCGATAACACGATCAAAGCCATGCGCAATCAGACCAAAGACATGATTGATGATGAGCTTAATCGTTGCCTTAAACGCTTAGAAAATGGCGAGGATCCTAAAATGGTTCTGGCACGCTTTGCACATAATGTTAAAAATAAATGGCTACATACGCCAAGTGTATCACTAAGAAATGCTGCCGTTGAGGGGCGCAATGATATGCTCAACTTAGCTGAAGAATTTTTTGGCTTAAACACTGGACTATAAAATGAAAGACTCAATTAAACGAAAATTACAAGGCTTAATCGAACGCCATGAAGAAATTGCAGCCCTCTTGGGTGAATCTGAAATCATTAGTGATCAGAATAAATTTCGCGATTTATCCAAAGAATATGCGCAATTAGAGCCTTTAGTTACAACATTTAAAGCTTATGAGCAAGCACATCAAGATGTTGAAAGTGCTAATGAGATGCTCAAAGAAAGCGATCCTCAAATGAAGGAAATGGCTAAAGAAGAACTTAATGACGCTGAAGAGCGAATTGCAACCTTAAGCAAAGCGCTTGAAATTTTATTATTACCAAAAGACCCCAATGATGGTTCCAACGTATTTCTTGAGATTCGTGCGGGCACCGGTGGCGATGAAGCTGCTATCTTCTCGGGTGATTTATTTAAAATGTACAGTCGCTATGCTGAAACGCAAGGTTGGCGAATTGAGATTGTTAGTCAAAGCGATGGTGAGCATGGCGGCTTCAAAGAAATCATCAGTAAGATTTCAGGTGAAAATGTCTACTCGCAACTTAAGTTTGAATCTGGCGCGCATCGCGTGCAACGCGTCCCTGAAACTGAATCTCAAGGACGCGTTCATACCTCAGCATGTACTGTTGCCATTATGCCAGAGGCTGATGAAGTCGAAGGGATTGATATCAACCCTGCGGATCTAAAAGTAGACACCTTTCGCGCTTCAGGCGCTGGTGGTCAGCATGTTAACAAAACAGATTCTGCCATCCGTATAACTCACATTCCAACTGGTGTGGTTGTTGAATGTCAAGATCAACGTTCACAACATAAAAACCGCGCTCAAGCCGTGTCAATGCTCAAAGCAAGACTCTTACAAGCTGAAATTGATAAGCAACAACACGAACAATCCAGTCAACGTAAAAGTCTTGTTGGTAGTGGCGACCGCTCTGAGCGTATTCGCACCTACAATTACCCACAAGGGCGTGTAACTGATCATCGCATTAATTTGACTCTTTACAAGCTTGAAGAAGTGATGCAAGGTGATTTAGGTTCAGTGATTCAGCCACTGATTCACGAATATCAAGCCGATCTACTTGTGCAAATGTCTGAAGAAAATGCCTAATAACACCATTCAAGCTATTCTTGCAATCTATAGCAAACAACTTGAGTCAGTCTCTGATAGCGCGCGCATTGATATTGAGCGCTTACTTTGTCATGTACTAAAAGTATCAACGAGTTATTTATACACTTGGTCAGAAAAACCTTTAACAGAAGACGAATTTCAACATTTTAGTGCATTATTTACAAGACGCTTACAGGGTGAACCTGTTGCTTATTTGACAGGTAAGCAAGGTTTTTGGGATCTTGAATTACTTGTCGATAAACACACACTCATTCCACGCACGGATACCGAAGTGCTTATTGAAGCAATACTTAATAAATTCACACAGCACAACAAACTGAAAGTGCTAGATTTAGGTACAGGCAGTGGCGCTATTGCTTTAAGTATTGCCCATGCTCGAGCTGATTGGCAAATAACTGCCATTGATTTCTGTGAGCAAGCGCTTAAGGTTGCCACCCAAAATAAAGATCATTACCAATTAAGTAATGTAAAACTTTTGCAAGGTAATTGGTATCAGCCAGTCGCTAATAAGCAATTTGATATTATTGTCTCCAACCCCCCCTATATTGATCAATCAGATCCCGCATTATGCATGCATGTTCGTCACTATGAACCAATCACCGCACTTATTGCTAAAAATAATGGTCTAGCTGATATAGAGCACATTATTTGCCATGGCAAGGCACACTTAAAAGAAAGTGGCTTTATGATTATTGAGCATGGCTTTCAACAAGCACAATCTGTTGCCGATATCTTCAGCACTTATGATTATAAAAACATCCAGTATTATCACGATTTAAATGGACATATTCGCGCAACCAGTTCAGAGAATTAGGCTAAGACTAAATATTTACCCAAAAGAGCTCATCGCACCCTAAGCATAAGTCGAAGCGATGCACTGAGCATCAATCGAAGTGGGTAAGCTTGGGAAAATCACACCTCAATAAAGGCTTCGACTGACGCTCAGCCAGCGCTTACACAATCGAAGTGAGCAAGAAAATAGTCATCACCGAGAATTAACTATAAATAAGGATCGTCAACAATAGCTGTACGTTTACGCACGTCTTCAGTTAATAAATCAATTTGCAAAATCTGATACGCTGAGCGCACCCCACTTAAGAATGCCCCATGCACCGTTGATGGGAAATAAAATGACGTTGCTTCACCGGCAAAGAATAATTTATTATCAACCGGTTTACCCAATTTTTGCCGACGTTTCGCCTTAACGCCAACTGGTAAATAAGAATAAGAGCCATAACTATACTCATCACTTGCCCAGCGCGTAATACAATGATTTTTAAGTCTCGGCAAGTTTTCACCATACATATGCTTTAGCGAATCGATAATCAATGCTAATAACTCACGATCGCTTAATTGCTCAAGCTGCTTACCGACAACACCGGCGGTAAATGCCATTAAGATTGGTTTTTTAGTTAAGGGGTAGAAGTTCATCATCTCACGCGCAATGCGATGCTCTGGTGACAAACAAGCAATACTCTGCGCTTCTTTATCCCAGAATACTTCTTCAAACTCAAGATAAATTTTATTTAACACACCCATTTCAAGCTGCTGAATGGATTTACGCTTGGCTTGAGGCAAATAAGGATTAAAGCCAATATCTGCATGTTTTAATACACCTAATGGTACGCTAACCAAAACATAGGTTGCTTGGTATTGTTTTGTTGAAGTCGATACCTGTACTAAATCGCCACTATAATCGATATTTTGCACAGGATCACTTAAACGAATCTCCAAATCCTTTGACAATAGATCAGCAATTTGCGCATACCCATCGGGGAATAGTCGATCACTTCCAGCAAAATCAATATCAGCATGATGGCTTTCAGCAGAGAGCTCTTTTGCCTCAATCGCATATTCATATAAAAATAATGTATCCGCAATATAGTCAATATAAAGCACATCATCTTTAACAATCTGATGATCGATAATAAATTGTCGTTTAATATCAGCAATAGATCTTAGGTGACTTTCCTCATCGATTTGTAACGCTTCAAGATAATCAAGAAAATCTGCCATCCAATTAGCAATTCTCAACTTTTGCTCATGGCTTAATGCGTTAAACTCTTGATCATACATCTGGCGATGCACAATATTATCAGGAGATGGTCCACACATCTGTGAGCGCCATGTACTGATATTATGCTTCTTGGCTAAGCGAGTAATTGGGTTTTCTTGTACACCATGAATCCATGAAGCACCAAGATCAATCACTGCATCAGCAAAGCATTGACTATGCACTCTCCCTCCCACACGATCACGCGCCTCAAGGACTAATACATCAAAACCATTTAACATGAGGTTATTGGCTGCAGCAAGACCTGCAACACCAGCACCCACAACAATGACGTCGTATACTTGCATAAATCTATCCTTTTGATATTTACCTACCCTAGTATATCTGAGCACTTTACTATGTGGCAGCATTTCTTAGTAACGATATATAAATAAGTTGCAGCAGCTAGCACCTCTCGCCTTACAGCGTTGCTCGTGTAGCTTGGAGGAAATTAAAACATAACTTCTTATTGACTGATTACTGAGTACCTCTAAATTCAATTGCAGAAACATTCTAAATATGATTTGAGATGAGGATAGAACATTACAGTCAATTGCCCATATTTATCACGATCAATACACAGTCATTATCTCAATAAAAAAGATCAATATACGCACACACAATATAGACTTAGTACACTAAACAGCCTGTATGGCAGCTTATATAATAATCTAGCATTTTGCAATGACGCACTTACTTTAGTTCAAAGGACACATAGTAAGGAATCAAGAATAAGCTGCACGGTTGAGGGAAATAATTGAAGCTCAACTTATTTTTGAATTATTACTTAATAAGAAAGTGTAGATAAATAAATGAATAAAACAGGAGCTTACCATGCCAAAATTTAAATCCTTGACCCTATTATTTGCCACCTGCTTATCGGCAAATGTTTATGCCTCAAGTTATACAACTAGCATCAACATTCCACAAGGTGGATGGTATCAAGGGGTTGATTTACCTGTAAACGCCGACACGCTTGGTGTTAAATCAGGTGATAAATTAACAATAGAAACCTCTATTGCAACAACGGGCATTAGCTCAAGCTGGGGATCACTCACCCTAGGGAATTGTAGCAATCTTGGTCAATTCAAAACAGTCTGTAAAGTCAACTCTGTTAACACTTGGTCAAACGACTTAAATTTTGGCATTAATGCGCCTGGCGTTGCATTTAGCGCCAAAACTGCACGCATCACCATCAGCGCAGATACACAGGAAAAATCTAAAGGCACTGTTGAGGTTGAACTCCCAGAAAAACCAACCTATCTTGAGGGACAAGAGCTAGCCATAGTACAAATCTATGAAAACAGCACATTGGTTGGTGAAGTCCGTGACACCCCATGGGGAAAAACGGCTCAACTACATGTTGAATTTGCTGGAAAAAAAGCAGACTTCAACGTTAATGTCCCTGCACTAGAAAAAGGCAAAGGAATTGCAACACCGAGCACATTTCAATTATCCAACAATGAAACTCAGACGGTTAAGATAAGCTATGAAGCACCCGAACCTGTTCTAGAAGGTAACATTGAAATCAAGGCATCGACACCGGGGTCTCATGCTATCAAGCCTAGTTATCAACTAAAAAACACTGAAGGCAAAATCATCGATCAAGGTACGTTAAGCTTTGATCAAGCGACACTTATTCAAAATCTACCAACAACCAAAGAGGGTCAAGTTTATACATTAGAAGCAGAAGAGTATGTTGATGATGGATTTATTTATACAGCAGAATCACCGTATGCATTAACCGTTAATAATGGCAAAACAACCAATGCTCAAGTTGTTTATACCCAAAAAGTGCAACCAAGTGAACAAATCTCAATTACAGTTAGTAATTTCCCTGAAGGCAAAAAAGCCACGTTGACACTAGCAAATAATAAAGGTGATACAAGGACACTTGAAATAAATAATAACGATCCACATGACATCGACATTCCACAAGACGGTCAAACATGGACAGTTACTTTATCAGCGATTGCTGGCTATGGTGCCGATATTACACCAACAAGCTTTGTCGCTTCAGGTAACTCTCAATTTATTAATATCAACTATCACCAAGTCAGCAATCAATGGCCAGATCAAGCCATTGTCGGCTATGTCAGAGGATATGATGCCCCATGGCAGAGTCAACCAGCGACAACAACTGCGATGATTAAAACAGCCGCTGAGAAAGGCTATAATGTCTTTGTTTATGCCTTTGCTGGGCAAAAACCCAATGGTGAGCCATTTTTGGTCAACTTCTTAGACAGCATGCTCAAAGATCTTCCTAACCAACTGAATGTTATCCACAACCATAATGGTATTGCATTATTATCGATCGGTGGCGCTGAAAACTACTTTGATCCTGATTTAACTGGTGACAAAGCAAGGCTTGCAGGGCAAAAAATGGGGCAGTTTTTAGCAGATCATCACTTCGATGGACTTGACATCGATGTTGAGCACCCAAATGCAACCGCTACTGATGAAAATCTTACCAATTATATCAACGCTATGAGAGCCACTTTTAAGAAACAAACCGGTAAAAACTTATATCTAACAGCTGCGCCTCAAATCTCTGGTTGGTATGGCTCAGGTGAATGGGCATCAGGCAGTGCAAAATTTGCTGAGCAAATGTATACACAAGAATTTATGCAACATGCTAACTTTGACGCTGTTTTCATCCAAACATACAACCAATATGGTGGTGCAAACTTTGCTGGTTTAAAAGGTTTTGATACTGGATTCTTATCAATGACATTCAAGCTATTAAGTCCTCAAACACGTGCTGAAATGCACGGTGTGCCAGAGAATGCTTTTAGTGTACCTCTAAATACCAAGATTATTTTAGGCGTACCAAACTACAAAGCAAAGAGTGTAAGCGAGCAAGCTTATCGACAAGGACAGTGCTTAGCTGATGCCAGTTGTTCAGGAGTTGGTCTATACAATCCAAAAGACATCAATCAAGACATTACTCAAGGTGGATTGAAGCAATACAGTCAGTACGGTGGATTAATGACTTGGATTTTAAATTCCGATGATTATCAAGGCTGGAGTTGGGTAGATGGTGTAAAAAGCTCACTAAGATAGTCAAAAAAAACAAATACACTCATTGCAATCATTTTGTGAATGGAACAAATAACATATCAAATTAATCATAAGGAGCATCTTAAGCGGCTTCGCCGCAACTAAACATAGCAATAACTTGCGGGTGCTCTTGATGGTAAAAATGAACAAAAACAGCAAGTTATTCAGGAGAAACATCATGACACTATCAAGGAAACTTATTTCAAGTGCGATACTAACCACCCTTTTAAGTAGCTCTGCATTTGCTTTATCTGCACCTGAGCCACTAAGCTGTATGCAAGTGCAGTTCACACCAGGAACACAGTACCCAGATCCATGGCAAGCAACGAGCTTGACACTGACTAACCACTGCAATAAAGAGATTGATCTAAGAGATGCCGAGCTTAAAATCACTGCCAACACTTCTTATGCTGGCGCCTATATCTTATCGCCTACATTTGATATCGCTTGGCCTGCCACAACCAACAGCGCGACACAACTTGGTGATAATAAAGTAACCACCTTTAAATTTGATCAATTCCAAAAGGAAAGTCAATGGTGGAAGCCAAAGACAATAATGCCTGCCAAGGCTAAGTTGATTTGGAGCAGCAACCCTGTTAAAGGTGAGAGTATTATTTCATCTGCCTTTTATCCACATGGCGACACGCCAATTGAGCAAAAAGGTCAAATGCATTTTAGCATCGCTGAAGGCTCTGATCCATTGCCTACCAATACCAAAATCACCATTACCGGTAAAGATACAGGCTACACAACAACCATTGATTTTACGACAACCGCTACGATCAGCCACTGTTGATGGTAAAGCGCTTGAGATCACCATGATTCCTAGTCTTGTGACTCTATCAAAAGACCAACCACAAGCAAATGCACAAGTTTCTTATAAAAATCAAAGTGCTGAGCTTATTGTCACATTACATAGAGCAAAACCAACTGATGTCACACATGATAGTGTGACACTGAATCTTTTAAACAAACAAACACAGAATATTTCACATCAAGAAATTAGCTGGAATGGCAAATCAACCTTTGTTTTAGATAAAAACACTGATTATGTATTGAGTGCTGATCCGATGACCGGTTCATTGTTTAAATATAGCTTTACCTTTGACGGTCAATCGGCAGCTGATATTAATATGGACCAAGGACAGAAAACCATCCAGATGTCCTATACGGAAGCACCAATTCCTACCGGCACGGCTAAAGTTAGTGCCACAGGGCTTGATGGTCATAGTGCGACAATCTATTTCACAGGTGAAGATAAAGAAACGTATGATCTAGAAACACCTAAAGATAAAACAATTAGTTTACCAGCCAATCAATCCTATAATGTCACTGCTAATACATTTACCGTAGATGGTTATCGCTATAGTCTTGATAACCCACAAACTATTTCAATTAGTGAAAACAAAACCACAGCGGTGGCATTAGCATTTAATAAATCACCGGTACCGACAACTAAACAGTTTATTACTGGTTATTGGGAAAACTGGAAAGGTGCACTGCGCCCACAAGGCTCAACCAATGTTAATGACCCTGCTTATTACAGCAATGACATTAAGCCGTATACACATGTACTTTATTCCTTCTTAACCCTTGCTAAATCCCCTAATCCAGACAACCCTCAAGCTGCTTATTGGGATGGTCAGGCAATTTATGAATCAATGACACAAGCTAATGTGATTGATGTTATGACAACCACTGATCCTGCGTGGCAGAATCCACACAACTGGCAAAAGCTTAAAATTGATGCCTTAATCAAAGCAGTGCATAACAACAAGAGTAAATTCATCTGGGCAATTGGTGGTTGGTCAGATCTAACAAAAACGATTAAACCGGAGCAAATTGACACCTTTGTCAATAAAGTTGTTGAGTTACTTAAACTCTCTGGAGATGGTGTTGATTTTGATTGGGAGCACTTAAGTCAAGATCAAGCGATCACAAAGCAGCAACTTGATACATTGGCTGAAACCTTATTAAAACTAAGACAAGCGCTTGATAAAGCAGGCATGCAGGATAAACAAATCGGTTACACAACTCGCTTTAATGCCTTTATGCAAAATGCAAGCGACTATGGTTTCTCACACTTCGCCTCTGATGGCGAAGGTTTAGCGATTAACAATTGGTTAAAAGCACATGGCAGCTCACTTAATGCCGTTGTCGATTGGGTCAATATTATGGCGTATGACGTAGGTCCAAATGACATGCCTAATGGTCAAACATGGTCAATACCTGTATACAAAGATATATTTGACACATTTGCTCAACATATTGATAAATCGAAAATTGTGATGGGCTTTGAGCCCGGTGGACAAGCAGCAGGCGGTGTCTGGGAAGGCATGGCAGTCGATAAGTCAGTGATTGATTATATCGCGAGCATACCGTATGGCGGCAGCATGTTCTGGGCGATTAACCAACCTGCTTACAACTCATCTGAAGTTACAGGGGACAATGCTTATGAGTTAGCCAATTACTCGCAGCAAAAGTTTGGTTATACCCATTAAGAGCAGTGGTCATATCACGCTACACTAGCAAGCGTGATAACTTCCTGCAATAACATCTTTGTTACTTCCTGTTGTTGCTGAGAATGGTATTTTTATCTTATTGATATGACAATAAGCAAACCACGCAAAGGCAATCGATTCAATCCATGCCTCGTCAACGCCCAAGGCATTAATAGTTTGCACTTTTACATCTGGTAAATACTCTCTCAACAGGTTCAATAAAAATTCATTACGTGCGCCACCACCTGCGACATAAAGCGCTTTAGTATCTGCTTGATAAGCTAAAACAGCCTCAGCAACTGACCGAGCTGTCAGGTGATGCAAGGTTGCTTGCACATCTTGTATATGCTCATCGGTAGACAAATGATTCTCTAGCCATTGTAGATTAAAATACTCAAGCCCCGTACTTTTCGGCGCACTTTGCGCAAAATAAGGGTCTTGCATTAATTGATCTAACAATTCGGATAATAATATACCACCGCGCCCCCAATTACCTGCTTGATCATAAACTTCACCACAATACTTATTAATCCATTGGTCGATCAAGGTATTAGCGGGTCCTGTATCAAAACCAATGAGAGGTTTATCAGGATGTAGACAGGTAATATTAGCGATGCCACCTAAGTTTAGAATGACTCGCGGCGTATCTTTATCGGCAAAGAATGCTTGATGGAATGCCGGCACAAGAGGCGCGCCTTGCCCGCCAAAAATCATATCTTTATTGCGAAAGTCATCAATAACTGGAATACCTGTAAGCGCTGTGAGCACATTGCCACTGCCTAATTGAATACTAAATTTACGCGCGCCTTGTGGCTGATGATAAATCGTCTGCCCATGGCAACCAATAGCAATAATATCTTTTGCATTGAGCTTATTTGCTATCAGCATTTGTTTCACGCACTGCGCATAGCTTTCGGCTAATTGATAATCCAAATCACCGAAATCAAATAACGATAGCTGATAAGCTTGTGCAAAAATATTTTTAATTCTCGATTTAATCTCAGCTGGATAATTAAAACTTTGCTGTGCTTTGAGGCTAAATGAATCATCTTTAAAGTCAACGACAACGCAATCAATGGCATCCATGCTGGTGCCAGACATAATACCAATATAATACTTACCACTCATGATTTATCACGCCTCTTATCTTTTAGGTAATTAACTAAAGGTAATACAAACATACCAACAAACAATACCAGAGCGATAAAAAATAACAACTGCAACCACCAAGGAAAATTAAGCATTACCTGCCACGCATGATTAAGCTGTGATAATGCACTGTCAAACACTTGTTTTTCTATCGGCATATAACGTGCTGATATCATTGAAACGGACACCAGATAAAATAACGTCACAATATACAACAATCCATATTGCTTATAACGTTTGATCTTAAGATACTTGCGCTCAAGAAAGTCACTGATCTCATGATCGTCATCACTGGCACAATTTGAGGTTAAGGTTTTAATCCAGAAAAATGCCAATACAACGGCATAAATAACAAATACGATCATCGACTTACCAACTTTTAGCAACGCTATTTATAAATGCATCGATTTTTTGCTCATTTTCTGTCAATGCTGCATTATCGGCTTTTAAGGGTAGTAAGGCACCACCACTGATTCTTGCTTGACCTGCTGCATTTTTATAAACCACGACAGGTACTGAGTTAATTAACCCCTTTAAAATCGTCATATTATGATTAAATTGCTCAATTTGTTTGTTTGTCGGATTGGTCACTGGTGTGATACCACCTTCTTCTTTAGCATAATTAAAACCATCTTCATTTTGCTTTAATGCTTCAAGCGGTGATTTCGCACTTAAAATTGCCATTGTTTTTAACGG
The DNA here is from genome assembly GCF_052030685.1 of Cysteiniphilum sp. 19S12-1. Classification (NCBI taxonomy): domain Bacteria; kingdom Pseudomonadati; phylum Pseudomonadota; class Gammaproteobacteria; order Thiotrichales; family Fastidiosibacteraceae; genus Cysteiniphilum; species Cysteiniphilum sp. 19S12-1. The sequence continues at coordinate 582 of NZ_JBQAJM010000036.1, read as the reverse complement.
GCTTGAGCGTTTTATAATGCCAATGGGCACCCAACGAATCGCTAAATTGCCAGCATCTACTTGTTGTTGTGTTGCTGCAAATAGCGCGTGGCAGAAAATACAATTTGGATCAAAAATCACATACATACTATGTGCTGCCGTTTTTGAGCCCTGCTCAATGAAATTTGCTGTTTGCAGTGCTTGGTATAATTCTTGAGCCGCTGGATCGGTTGAATTTAAATCCATCTTTTGCGTTTGGCTACCTCCTTTGTCATGAGCACCAAAAAAGTAATAACCACCACCCAAAATAATAATCAATGTAACCAATAGCAGTAATACACGCCTTGCCATAAGTTCAGTCCATTTCATCTAATCAAAAGTAAGCTAAAGCCTAGCGAATTTCGTCTAGTTTAGCCACTTTTTATTGCTGGATTTATTCCAAACAAACACATTTACAGAAGTAGATCATCACTAAAAATAAGAGCTCTGTAACATCTTCTTTACTTTTTTAGCTGAATCCAACGAGAGCATTCCTAATATAGTTTCTACGCTGCATTTTTATAAATATGCTGCTTCACTAATTTCCAGTCTTGAGCCCACTGG
>NZ_JBQAJM010000035.1:0-20316 GCF_052030685.1 Cysteiniphilum sp. 19S12-1 | reverse complement strand
ATAAGGCCTTAAAGTAGTCAAAAAAACTCCCGCATTCACCGTGGGACTATCAACGCCAAATAGTTGGGGACGCTACATAAAGCCGCGTTGGTAAAAGTCACTGGCTGCTCAGCTTGGGTTAAACTTCTCTATCATCATTAATCTATCTTTATCTTCACTTGTAAATAGTACCGCTACGGTATCATTCGACGACTTTTTCTAAGGTTTTAAGCATCTGCAATTTATCAAGCGACTAACTTGTCATAGTAACTAGCGCCCAATATGCGCCAGGCGTTTACCTGATTTCAAATTCCGTTCTATTTGCTCTAATGAAACCCCTTTTGTTTCAGGTACAAAGAATTTAGTAAAAAGCATACAAACAAGACAAACCAATCCAAAGCCAAAGAATGTATTGCCCGGCGCGAAAGTTAACCATGTCAATGCAAAATTACCTAAGATAGCATTACAAAGCCAGTTTGATGTCGTTGATGCAGTCATACCAAGATCGCGCCCTTCTAAGGGTTGGATTTCAGAGCATATAATCCAAATCATTGGCCCCATTGAAATGGCAAAACCAAATATAAATACCAAACAAAAAATCAATGTAATCCATTGCAATGCTGAGCTTAACTGCATATGCGAAATAGGTAGGTTATTAATCATTTCAACCGAGTAATGCGTCTTAAACACTACGCCAACAATAAGACAAGATAAAACCAATAAGCTCAAGCCAAAATAAAGAATCGGTTTGCGCCCAAACTTATCAACATATTTTATTGCTAAAATTGTCGTTAATACGTTTACTAAACCAATAACAATTGTTGCTACCGCGGGGTTGCCAAAACCTGCCATCTTAAAAATATCTGTAGAGTAATACATAAAAGCATTCATCCCTGTAAACTGTTGGAATGCTTGCAGCAAAATCCCCAATAACAATACTTTTAGAAAAAAACCATGACGCAACATTTTAAAACCACTGCCTTTGACATTCGTTGCGTTTTTGATTTCATCTGCCTCTTGATAGGCTTCCTCTTCAGTATCACGAATCCTTTTTAGAACAACTAGCGCTTTTTCTTCCTGCCCAGTTAGAATCAACCAACGTGGGCTTCGTGGTAAGGTTAAACAACCTAGCAACATAATTATTGATGGAATAGCGATACTGGCAAGCATAATACGCCAAGACCCTGTGGAGCTCAACGCCGAGTTACACAGATACATCAAGAAAATACCAATCGTAATCATAAATTGATACATCGCAATGATACCCCCGCGAAACTCTTTAGGCGCAATTTCCGACAGGTATAGTGGTGAAATAAAAGAAGCAATACCAACCGCTAAACCAACAACAAATCGTGATACTAATAATGCATCAAAATTAGGTGCGAAAACGCCAACAAATGTAAATAGGGTAAAAATTAATGCCGCCAGAATTAATACTACCTTTCGCCCAAAGCGTCGTGATAGAAACCCGCTAAAAATCGCACCAATTGCCGCACCAACAAGTAACGTGCTTGCGACATGTTCCGACTGCGTTAAGCTTAAACTAAAATTTTTGACGATTAAATCTAATGAGCCATTAACATAGGCGATATCCATACCAAACAAAAGTCCAGCCAATGCTCCAATAATGGCAACACGCATGGTTATTGCGTTTAGTTTTTTTTCTTTCATCCTTCCCACCCCGTTTTTATTTTATAAACACTCAATGCAAACCATTTTACAATATTTCTGGTTTTGTCAAATTTTCTCTTGCATGTTATCGATTTAATTTTCTCTTGTAAATATTCTACCCGCTTATTATTTTCCAAAAGTTTCAGCCCTCACACTTACGGCATATAAGAATATATTTAAGCGTTAACCAATCATTGTATAGATTAAAGCTAAAGCTGCTCTATAAAAGCATAAAACCATTTGAATCTGTTTTTTAGTTTCGCTACCATTTACTGTAAATTTCCAACATTTAGACTATGATTTCATTATGACATCACCAAATCCATTATTTGAGCATTCACATCGCCGTCGCAATCCATTGACAGGCGAGTGGGTTGTCGTCTCACCACATCGTTTATCAAGACCATGGCAAGGACTCAGTGAATTATCACCCACTGACAACAGACCAAAGCATGATCCTAAGTGCTATTTATGCCCAGACAATATTCGTGCAAACGGTAGCAAAAACCCTCAATATAGCGAGACATATGTTTTTAATAATGACTTCCCAGCCTTGATGTCATTAGAGGATAATGAAGAGTTTGACGAGCTGATTGATCCATTAATGACTGCTCAACTCGCCAACGGTATTGCCAAAGTTATTTGTTTCTCACCAGATCATAGTTTGAGCATGGCTGAGATGGCTGAAAAAGACATTATAACGGTAATATCTACTTGGCAAAATGAAGTTAACGAGCTTTCAAAAGCATACCAATGGGTGCAAGTTTTTGAAAACAAAGGCGATATTATGGGCTGTTCTAATCCGCATCCGCATGGACAAATCTGGGCATGTGATTTTTTACCGACTGAAGCTGAAAAAGAGCATAATCAACAACAAATTTACCATCAAAATCATCAAAGCAATTTACTCATCGATTATGTTAAACGTGAACAAAAGGCACAACAGCGTGTTGTGCTTGAAAACGATGAGTGGCTTGTTGTCGTACCCTTTTGGGCGGTTTGGCCATTTGAAACTTTATTAATACCTAAGTCACATTGTGCGCACCTCAATCATCTTAATGAATGCCAAAAAAATCAACTTGCCAGTATTCTCAAGGCATTACTGCAAAAATATGATCGATTGTTTGGGGTTTCATTTCCCTATTCGATGGGCTGGCATGGCGCGCCTTATGCTCAAAACGATCCATTTTGGCAATTACATGCTCATTTTTATCCACCTTTACTACGTTCAGCTTCGGTTAAAAAGTTTATGGTTGGCTTTGAAATGCTTGCTGAATCACAACGTGATATTACGCCTGAGGATGCTGCAAAGAGGTTACGTGCATTATGATATTAGCAAAATATAACGATGATCTACGTAATCACTATCAATCAATCTTTAATCGCCAAGATTATCGATGCTTTTACGCACCAGGTCGGGTTAATTTAATCGGTGAACACACGGACTACAACAATGGCTTTGTTATGCCTTTGGCAATCAACATGGGCACAACAGTCGCTATCGCACCACGCGATGATGCTAAAGTCAGCGTTTATAGCAAAAATTTGGATCAATTAGACAACTTTGATTTACATCATTTTTCAAACTCAGAACACTCACAATGGTGCCGCTATATCGGCGGCATGCTATCACTTATCCAACAAAGCACCAAAGAGACCGCAGAGATTAAAGGTGCTGATATTTATATCTCTAGTAATCTACCGATTGGGGCTGGACTATCATCTTCAGCATCTTTAACAGTTGCCTTAGGCTATGCATATACCACGCTTTACCAACTGAAACTCAGTAAAATAGATATTGCCAAACTTGCACAGCAAGTCGAGCACCAGTATATCGGTACACTATGCGGCATAATGGATCAAATGGTCTGCGCATCCGCACATGAGAATCACGCATTGCTCATCGATTGCCAGTCACTGACTACAGAGCATATCCCTTTTAACTTAACCGGCACATCCCTCATGATCTGTGATAGCAATGTCAAACACAACCTTGCAGAATCAGCTTATAACAGGCGCCGTGAATCATGCGAGAAAGTTGCTAGAATCTTTAATATCGCCTCATTAAGGGAGTTAACTATTGAACAATTAATGACATCAAAAGATTTGCTTGATATCGAGAGCTTGCAATGCGCTAAGCATGTTGTGAATGAAAATCATCGTGTTTTGCAAGCGGCTAATGCCATGAAAAATGGCGATTGGCTAACACTTGGTAAACTGATGTATGCCTCACACAATTCATTACAGTATGACTATAAGGTCAGTTGTGACGAGCTTGATTATCTGGTTGAGTTATCTATTGCATATTCCGGCGTATATGGTGCACGGATGACTGGAGGTGGCTTCGGCGGCTGCACGATACATTTAGTACAAGATCATGTGATTGATGATTATCAGCATTACTTAGAAACTGCTTATTATAAACGCTTTAACAAAGCACCTACTTTTTATATCTCACGTGCTTATCAAGGAGTCCATTTAGTCAATGGGGCAAATTAAATAGCAATGACAAAAAAGCGTTCAATATCACAGGTTCATAGCCAATGTTTAGATCAAACACTTGGGATTTATCAAACCAACATCAACCATCCTCGCATCAAATTACAGCTTTTAAATATCGGCGCGGTCATTCAGTCGCTATGGGTACAAGATACAAATCAAACTTGGCAAGATATCGTTTTGGGATTTGATGACTATCAAGACTATCTCAAAGAAAATGATCCATCTTTGGGTGCTGTGCATGCCGTTGTTACCAATCGCATTGCCAAGGCACAGTTTGCCCTAAATGATCATATATACAGACTTGATGCCAATGAATCAGCAAATGCTTTGCATATCGGTAATTTGAAAAACCGAGTTTGGCAGCAGTCAATCATTAGCAATGATCATGTTCAAGGCATTGCCTATCATATCAAACTTGATGACGGCTATTGTGGTTTGCCGGGACCTATGACAATTACCATTAGATATCTAATCTTAGTCGATGGTACTTTGCAAATTGACTATCTGACAGAAACTTATGACAATGTTGTGATTAGTAATCTTACCAACCACAGTTACTTTAATCTCAATGGCACGACGCACAACAAACTAGATCAACACCAACTAACACTTTATTGTGACGCTTACCTTGAGACAGATGATCAATTAATCCCAACCGGAAAACTTGTAAAAGCACATGGTGCGTTTGATTTTTCCCAAGCTCAATCATTAACGAGCCGTTTATTGCAGAATGATAAAAAGCTACGCCACAATAAAGGTTATGATATGTTTTATGTTTTGCCTCAATACGACTCGAAAGCACCTAAATATCAACTATGTGCTGAACTAATGAGTAAGAGAACGGGCATTCACATGCAACTATTAACCACCTATCCAGGCTTGCAATTATATAGCGCAAACTTTTTAAGCGATTGTAAAGGCAAGTATGATGAGACATATCAACCACATTGCGCTGTTTGCTTAGAAACTCATGATTATCCCGATGCGCCAAATCACGCTCATTTTCCAAGTATTGTCACACCTGCGCATCATTTACGAAAAAATAGCAGCCGTTATGTTTTTTCCGTTAAAGACGATATGAATAAATCAACAAACTCCGCAAATTTATTTACGATGGCTATATGACTGGTATACAATGCTTGACAGTTTTTAACACCTCGCTTTGTCATGTATCAAAGCGATTAATTAGGCATAAACAAACTTAACATGCAGCTGTTACGACTTGCAGATTTACATAACAATAAAGAGCAAATGCCAAGCATCGTCACCATTGGTAATTTTGATGGTATGCACTTGGGGCATCAGTATATTATTAACCATCTACAGCAACTGGCTAAAACCAACAATGCTCAAGCGACAGTGGTGACATTTGAACCGCAGCCTAAAGAGTTCTTTTTAAAAGAGAAAGCGCCTTTACGCATCACGCCTTTTCGCGACAAAATCCAAGCATTTAAAGCACTCAATATCGACCAAGTTTTATGCTTACAGTTTAATCAAAGTCTTGCGATACTATCAGCTGAAGCCTTTGTTAAAAAGGTTCTTGTCGATGGTCTTAATGCCAAACATGTGATTATTGGCGATGACTTTCGTTTTGGTTATCAGCGTCAAGGTGACTTTAAGCTACTACAAGACTTAGGGCAAAAATATGGCTTCACCGTAGAAAGCCTCCCTTCTTATACCATAGATGATACACGTATTAGCAGCAGCCACATTCGCCAACTACTGGGTAATGGTCAATTTGATGATGCCGCGCATTTTTTAGGGCATAGCTACTCACTAAGTGGTCGCGTGCATCATGGTGATCAAAATGGACGTAAAATTGGGTTTCCAACAATTAACATCCCAATGCCGACAGCAGTTGTCGTTTCAGGGGTTTATGTTGTTAACGTACATGTTTACGGCAAAATATATCATGGCATTGCTAATATCGGCATTCGCCCAACAGTCGGTGGCAGATTACGTTTATTAGAGACACATATTTTTGATTTCACACATGACTTATATGGGCAATATGTTACGATTGAGTTTTTGCACTTTGTGCGTAGCGAGCAAAAATTTGCAAGCTTTGATGCACTCAAAGCACAAATTAATGATGATAAACTGGCAGCACTTACGTGGCTTGAAAAACATACAACAAAGATATAAAACAAACGGGTTAAAGGGTAGAATATGGCAGATTATAAAAGCACATTAAACTTGCCGAAAACATCATTTTCAATGAAGGCAAACCTTGCGCAAAAAGAACCGATGCGCTTAAAGCAATGGTATAGCGATGAGGCTTATCAACGCATTCGTCAGCATTTCGCCGGTAGAGACAAGTTTATTTTGCATGATGGTCCTCCGTATGCCAATGGTGATATTCACGTCGGACATGCCGTTAATAAGATTCTAAAAGATATGGTTGTGCGCTCAAAGACACTTTCAGGTTTTGACGCCCCTTATGTCCCAGGTTGGGACTGCCACGGCCTACCGATTGAGCTGCAAGTAGAGAAAAAACATGGCAAAGCGGGTGTTAAAATAGATGCTAACGCTTTTCGTAAAGAATGTCGTAAATATGCTGCTAAACAAGTAGAACGTCAGATTAAAGATTTTAAGCGCCTAGGTATTCTAGGTGATTGGGATAAGCCTTACTTAACCATGAACTTTGACTATGAAGCCAATATGGTCAGAACTCTAGGTAAGATTATTGAAAATGGTCACTTAACCAAAGGCTTTAAACCGGTACATTGGTGTCCTGATTGTGGTTCAGCACTTGCGGAAGCTGAAGTTGAGTACAAAGACAAAATCTCGCCTGCTATTGATGTTAAATTTGCCATTATTGATCCAAACACTTGGGCGGAGCGTTTTGGTTTAGATACGTTATCTGAAAATACATCTGCCGTTATTTGGACGACAACACCATGGACATTACCTGCCAATCAGGCAATTGCAGTACACAATGAAATAAGCTATGCCGTAGTAAACTTCAATCATGATCAACATATTATTGTTGCAACCGAGTTAGTTGAATCAATTATGAAGCGCGCGGACATTGAAGAGTATCATATCCTTGCCAGTGTATTAGGTGATCAATTGACCAACTTAAAAGCACATCACCCTTTTTATAACCGTATCGTGCCAGTGCTCCATGGAGATCATGTTACCGTTGATTCAGGAACAGGCCTTGTACATACCGCGCCAGCTCACGGGGTTGAGGATTTCGCGTTAGGGAAATTACACAATCTCCCAGTAGATAACCCTGTCAACAACAATGGTTGCTATCACAGCAATACCGAGCTTTTTGCTAATGAGTTTGTCTTTAAAGCCAATGACCATGTGATTGAAGTGTTAACACAAAACAATGCCCTTCTTAACTTAAATAAATTAGAGCACAGCTATCCACACTGTTGGCGCCATAAGACACCACTTATTTTCCGAGCAACCCCTCAATGGTTTATCAGCATGGAAAAAAATAAACTGCGTACACGTGCTGAAGACACCATTAAAGAAGTTAAATGGGTGCCAACTTGGGGGCAAAGTCGTATTGAAGCGATGATGCAAGATCGACCTGATTGGTGTATTTCTCGTCAACGCACTTGGGGGGTGCCTATTCCTTTATTTATTCACAAGGAAACGGAAAGCTTACACCCTCAAACTCAAGACATTATTAAAAAAGTAGCCAACGCCATTGAAAAAGGCGGAGTGGAGGCTTGGTTTGATGCTGATGATAGTCAATTCATTACTGAAACTGAAGACTATCAGCGCGTCACCGACACACTCGATGTCTGGTTTGATTCAGGCTGTTCAAATGCTTGTGTGCTTGAGCATAATGACAATTTACAGTTTCCTGCTGACTTATATCTTGAAGGTTCTGATCAACATCGTGGCTGGTTTCAGACCTCGCTTCTCACAAGCTTAGCACGTCGCGATCAAGCACCCTATAAACAAGTCTTAACACATGGCTTCACAGTAGATGCTCATGGCAAGAAAATGTCAAAGTCCCTTGGCAATGTTGTCTCGCCGCAAGATGTTGTTAATACATTAGGTGCTGATATCCTAAGACTATGGGTTGCAGCAACTGATTATCGCAGCGAGATGACCGTATCTGATGAGATTCTAAAACGCAATGCCGATACGTATCGCCGCCTGCGTAATACCGCACGCTTTCTATTATCGAATCTTGAGGGCTTTAATCCCCAAACTGATTTGATCGACTTCGATCAGTTGGTTGCATTGGATCAATGGGCAATTGCCAAAGCAGATGAGGTACAACAAAAGATTATTAAAGCGTATGATGAATATAACTTTCATGTTGTGGCACAGCAGATTCATCACTTCTGTTCAATTGATATGGGCAGCTTCTATCTTGATGTCATTAAAGATCGTCAATATACAGCCAAAGCCGATGGTTTGGCACGCAAATCTGCACAGACAGCCATGTATCATATCATTCATGCCTTAGTGCGTTGGATGTCACCGATTTTATGCTTTACGGCTGATGAGATTTATGATGCTATTCCTGGCGAGAAGGCCCCTTTTGTTACTTGTCAATGGTATCAAGGATTATCACAAATGCCGCAATCAGCAGAACTTAATCTGCCATTTTGGCAAACGATTCAAGAGGTGCGTACCGAATGTAACAAACTACTTGAATCTAAGCGTGCTGAAGGTGTATTAGGTGCCTCCCTTGAAGCCAATATCACACTGTATGCTGACGATGCCTTACTAGCGCAATTAGCTAAGCTTAAAGATGAGCTACGCTTTGCGTTGATTGTTTCTGATGCGCATGTTAAACCACTCACTCAAAAGCCAAACTTTGCCCATGACTCAAGCATTAAAGGCTTAAGCATTCTTGTTGAGAAGTCTGCTGCGCAAAAATGTGAACGTTGTTGGCATCGACGCGAGGATGTTGGTAGTCATGAAGAATACTCAGATATTTGCGGCAGATGTATTGAAAACATCACCACTGAACAAGGAGAACTACGTGAATTTGCGTAACAATCAATTGCGTTGGATTATTTTAAGCATTATTGTCATTATTATTGACCTTGGCACGAAATACCTTGCCTCACACAATTTAACATATGGACAACCGGTTGCAGTATTGCCCTTTTTCAACTTAACCTTACTGCATAATTATGGGGCAGCATTTAGCTTTTTAAGTAATGCTAATACCACATGGCAAGTGATTGTCCTCTCTGCTATTGCCCTAATTGTCGCTATTGTGATCTTAGTGTGGTTAGCACGTTTGCCTAAAAACAAAAACCTAACCGCCTGTGCTTTATCACTTATCTTAGGAGGCGCCTTGGGTAATGTCTATGATCGCATGATCCACGGTTATGTTGTTGATTTCCTTGATTTTCATATCAACAATTATCATTGGCCCGCATTTAATATCGCAGATTCCGCCATATGCATTGGTGCCGTGATGTTGATCTTGATGAGTTTTAAGTCTAAAAAATAACATCTTCCTGCTGAATAATACTACCTCTCCCCTTGCGGGAGAGGTCGTGCAGCTTAAGCTGCACGGGTGAGGGGCAAATTAAAGCGCAAACTCATTACTTTACAGGGCATCACTCGAAGCCATTTATTGTTTTTGTCCTACCCTTCTACTTTGCTCAGGGTACGGTTGATAATACGCTGAAGCAAATAATAATTTTCACCAAAAGTGCGTAACTTCAGTAGGTAACTGTTGGCTGAGCGTTAGTCGAAGCCTTTTTATATGCTACTGTCACAAATACCCTTCGACCTCGCTCAGGGTACCGTGATTTAATGAATCAAGAATAATACTACCTCTCCCCTTGCGGGAGAGGTCGTGCAGCTTAAGCTGCACGGGTGAGGGGGAAATTAAAGCGCATACTCATTACTTCACAGGGCATCACTCGAAGCCATTTTACACACTGCAAACACATACACCCTTCGACTTCGCTCAGGGTACGGTATTAAAAATTGCAATCTGAGTTTGCAATTTTTAATGCAAACTGCAAACTCAATTTGCAATTTGCATGTTCTGTCTGATCATATAATGTATAAAAGATTACTTACCATCGACACCAAAATGAAAGCAAGTGTCTTCTTATTTGGACCTCGAGGCACAGGCAAAACGCACTGGTTAAAAGATACATTATGTTATATGGCGGAGATCAAACTTATTACGATAATGACATAAAGGTTATCCCCTTTGCCATAGCAATTCGCTCGCTAGATAAGATTTTAACGGGGGATAGCTAAGAAGCTATTGCTCTAAAGCTTCAAACGCCTGTGGCGTGTTATAACCACTATAGAATACATTATGCCCTTCATTAGACCACTGATTCCCTGGCGTGTATAGCCAACCAAGTTTTTGTCCAAAGAACTCTGCTGAATTATAAGTATCATAAAGTGCAATTTGTTTTTTCAGTGACTCAAATAACTGCTCATAATGTGCTTCACCACCATTATATGTGAAGCTCGTATTACCCCAATCCCCTGCTGCAACTTTCTTATTTGCAAGGGATAACGCCCAAGCAATAATAACGTCTGCATCGGTCGCAGATCCATTGGTATAGAAGCCACCGCCTAATGTATAATGAAATGGTTTACCTGTAGCATCTACAAGCCAAGGCATCATCAAATCACTTTTGACATGACATTGGTCATCATAGTATAGCGCACAGCCATACCCTGCTGACTCAGACATGATATAACGCACAAAGCTATCAAACATTTTTTGATCATTTGCAGCATAGCTAATTAATAATCCATAAGCCATACCTTCAGATACAGTCGGGCTATCTCCAGCATTAGCCCAAGTATCTTTGGAGGTATCATGTGGTGCATTTTCTACTGAAAATATCACTCTTGCACAGGTTTTGCCACCCTCACAAGGATATTCATTCACAAAACCATTTTTTGGATCTATCCAAACCTGATAGTTAGCATTAAAAGAAGCTTGACTTAAATAGCCTGACTTAGCACTTGAGTTATTGACGCCAAGCTCTCCTTTCCCTACTAAAAATGCCTGAGAAAGCAACCCTAATACCGCATTAAAATACGGAGCAGTTGAATTTAAAAAAGCATCATTTCCTGCTGATGCTGGCGTATGCTCGCTTAACTTATAGCTCTCAAGCTGGGTAATTAATTGTTTAAAGAAATCACTCTCACCATTAAATGCATACTCTGCCACAACCGTAGGTCCCAAAAGTGCAGGTAAATTAGAAGGGTTGCTTGGTAGAACCTTATCACCATCTTTACCTACACCTGAAATGGTATATGCCCATAGCCCTGCTGATGGTAATTGACCATCTTGGCTAACTCTTTTCAAGTCACCCAACATACCTACAATAGTACGCTTAACATCAGAGCATCCTGCTGCACTTGGGTTCTGCATGCAAAGTGCCCCATAAAACAATGGAAACCTACCTGAATCATACCCATATTGAAATGCCCAAGCATAAGCATCTGGGTCTTTTATGCGTGAATCTAAAGTTTCTTGATTCATAGGAATAACATTGGCTGGCAAATAGCTATATGTATTTGGATTTGCCTTTTCTTTCTGAGCTACAAATAACTTGATCACTTCATTTGCATTATTTGCCAACGCTTTAAAGTCTGTTGTGTTAATCGCGCCAATGGCAAAGTGATTGTTTTGGCTTGCGATACAGTTCTTATCTTTAGTTAGTGTTGCCACACCATTATTTACATTGATATAGCACTGATCGGTTAGACCACTTGCACCATATTTTGCAATTTGCAAACTCTGATTATCTTCACAGCGATAAATCACTGAATTATCACTACTCCCCGCCCCTGGCACGCTATCTCCTTTAGCACCTGATTGGTAACTGCAATTGGTATAATCAATATGAGCAGGTGTTGTTGTGTTATTTGTAAAGGTCACATCTACAGCAGTATAACCATAACTCAAAATAGAGGATAAAATTAATGCTATTGGTAACTTTTTCATGCTATCTCCTTCATTTTCTTGTGCAAAAAGCATTGGTACTTTTAAATCCCTTGCAATTATATGCATTCATCGGTCAAACTAAATATAGTTCATATGACTAAAAATGACTGGTTTTTTGGCAAGATTATCAAAAAAATTTGTAACCACCCAATAGAAAAAATGAAGATTTAGTGGATTAAGCTCTAATGGCACAACTTTTAGGAGGATTACTTACCATCCATGGCAGCTTCGCATTGGATCCTCACGCCATCATGGCTCAGGATGACAATTCAGAGAGTGTCATTGCGAGCATGGATGCGTGGCAATCCATTTTGTCATGGATGATAGATTTAAGTTCATTACAAAGCTCATATTTACAAGCTACTTGTTAAGGTAGTGCTCTTACATCAAGCGCCTATTTCCTTTTTAAGCTTAATCATATCTAACGCCGCTTTTAATGCATACTTACCTTTGTGACCTTTCTCACCACCAACACGCGCTAATGCCTGATCCTTATTATGCGTTGTCAACACCCCGAAAATCACTGGTAAATCATAGCTCATCATTACATCTTGTGTGCCTTGTGATACTTGCATACACACGTAATCATAATGATCAGTTTGTCCGCGAATAACACAACCCAGCAATACGATAGCATCATACTTCTTGGTTTTAGCGAGCTGCTTTGCCGCATAAGGCAACTCAACTGCGCCTGGGACTTTGTAGACTTTAGGTGTTTTAATGGCTAAGTTAGAAGCTTCCTCTAATGCACCTTCCAATAACTTATCGGTAATTAATGCATTAAATTCACTAACAACAATCGCAATCTTTGGCATCTTCATACTCCTTTTATGCTATGGTTTAGTCGTTGTTTTTTAGTTTGTAAATAATCTTTATTATGCTCATGCACATCTGACTCTGATACTAAGACTTGCACAGCAATATCCGCTTTTTGCAAAGCCTGCACTTTTTCTGGATTATTTGATAACAATTGACATTGCTTTATATCATAATATTTAAGCACTTGCACTGCATGGTCATAGTGACGATTATCAACAGGCAAATTAAGAGCCTTATTGGCTTCAATCGTATCCATATGCGCTGTTCGCTGCAGCTCATAGGCTTTTAATTTATTCACCAAGCCAATATTACGCCCCTCTTGCTCAAGGTAAATCAAAATCCCACCACATTGAGCAATTTCATGCAGGGCATGGTGCAGTTGTGATTGGCAATCACATTTTAGTGAACCGAATAAATCTCCCGTAATACATGATGAGTGAATGCGCACCAAAGGATTGTCTTTAATGTCCTTGCTCATAACTTTAATTTCACTTTGGGACACAGGATCGATAAAAACACTCATCTCAAGCTCGCCATAATCTCGAAATGGAATAGGACTACTGACAGCTTTTGTAATGAGCTTTTCAGTTGCTAGACGATATAAACGCAGCTCCTCAATGCTTAATATTGGCAAATCATGCGTCAAAGCAAAGCGCTCAATCTCTTCACCTTTCATCATGCTGCCATCTTTATTCATAAGCTCACATAAAACAGCTGCTGGATGAAATCCTGCCATTTTCACCAAGTCAACACTTGCTTCAGTATGACCTTGACGTCCTAATACCCCATACTCATTCGCAACTAATGGGAAAACATGACCCGGACGACTAATATCATTAGGGTTAACTTCAGGATTTGATGCTACTTGAATGGTATGTGCGCGATCTTTAGCAGATACGCCCGTTGTCACGCCTTCTTTTGCTTCAATCGTAATAGTAAAAGGTGTTGTGAATTGACTGGTATTCAAATCTGCAGGCACCATCGGATTTAATTGCAAACGTTTGGCATGCGCTTTTGACATCGCCAAACAGACAATACCGCTAGCATGTTGCAGCATTAAATTCACATTCTCAGCATTAGCTAATTGACCTGGAAAGATTAAATCGCCCTCATTTTCGCGATCTTCATCATCCGTTACGATAATGCTTTTGCCTTGTTTTAAGGCATCAACCGCTGCTTCAACGCGTGTTTTAATTCTTTGAAACATGTTGTATTTTCTCCATATAATGATGAATGTGTTTACCGATAGGATCCGCCTCAAGGTTAACCTTGGTACCAATCTGATAATTTTTAACAATAGTGGCATCAATCGTGTGTGGAATAAAAGTGACCGTAAAACAATCGTCATTTACTTCAATCACGGTAATGCTCATACCATCAATGGTGATAAATCCTTTATTGACTAAATATTTTAATATCTCTTTAGGAGCAGAAATAGCCACAAGCCAAGCCTCCGCTTCATGGGTAATCGATTTCACTTCACCGACACCATCAACATGACCTTGTACCATGTGTCCACCGATAAAATCATTCAAACGCAATGACAGCTCAAGATTAACGTGCGATCCGGCAATAAGCTGTCCCAAGGTTGTTTTACGTAACGTTTCAGGTACCGCTTCAAAACTGACCAACCCATTTACTTTATCCAAAGTAACAACCGTTAAGCACACACCATTAATGGCGATGCTGTCACCTATTTTGCAATTATCTAACTGCTCTGAGCGAATTATAAGTGTAATAACCTCATTACCTGTAACCGACTCAACCTTTGCAATTTCTTGCACAATTCCACTAAACATAATTACCTCATTGATCCTATACAATAATAATCATCATTCAAAAACCCATTGTCTTTGATATTAACTTGCACCTTTTGCTTAAAATTGGCAATGATCACCGGTGCGATATAGCTTTGCACCTCATCAACAAGTTGCGTCTCAAAAAAAGCATTAAGCAATGTTCTACCACCCTCGACTAAGACACTGCTAATGCCTCTTTGCGCCAGCACTTTTAAAACTTCTTTAAGATTAATCTCACCTTGATTCAGTGGTACCTTAATATATTCAATACCTTTATACTCTAATGCATCAAGCGTATCTTTATCCGCCAGATCACTGGTCATCACAATACTTTTAACCACCTCATCATTAAAAAGTGTCGCATCAAGTGGTAATTGGCAAGTTTTTGATAACACAACACGCAATGGATGCTTAACAAACTCCGCGTCTGAAACTCTCACGGTAAGGCTTGGGTTATCGTCAATAAGCGTTTGACTGCCCACCATAATCGCATCAACACTATTACGTAGATTATGCACTTGTTGCTGCGATGCTTTATCGGTGATTTGTTTATTATCTTGGGGATGAGTAATCATCTGACCATCCAGCGACATACCCCATTTGGCAATAACATATGGAAGCTTATGCTTGTGATAATGGAAAAAGATCTTATTCATTGTCGTTGCTTCATGACACATAAGCCCTGTCTCAACAACAATACCGGCTTGTTGTAAACGCGTAATACCTTTACCTGCCACTTGTGGGTTAGGGTCAATACTGGCAACAACGACTTTAGCAACTTGTGCCTTGATCAAACTCTCGCTACAAACTCCTGTTCTGCCGACATGGCAACATGGCTCAAGGGTGACATAAACAGTCGCTCCTTGCGTACTATCTCCAGCCTGATCTAAGGCATGAATCTCAGCATGCTTATCACCAGCGAAACGATGCCAACCTTCACCAATAATTTGACCATTTTTCACAATCACACAGCCAACCATTGGGTTAGGGGAGATGCTCAAAGCGCCACGCTTTGCCAACATCAGCGCTTGAGACATATAAAAATAATCCGCTTGAAACACTTGCAATAATCACCCTTTTATTAATTTACTTAATTTCAGGGATAAGCAAAAGAAATAAACATATGCAAAATGAGTAAAGGCAACACATTGATAATAGGTTCAACATTCAACATTCAACATTCAACACTTTAAAATATAATGCACTTGTACTTTACACATATGTCATATTACTTCTTCTTTCATCCGGACTATAACCGTCGGCTCTGGAATCTCACCAGATCTGCTGACCTTTGACCGTTAGACCAAAGCGCTCGTGGGCTTTTCTAAATGCTTGTAGAATTACCACCGGTGGGGAGTTTCACCCCGCCCTGAAGAACTAGGATTGGATTTTACGTTGTTTTGGATAAAAAATCTAGAAGTAATAAGCATTGCATGCAAATACGCATTGAATTCAAGAAGTTTAATCCATAATCTGTACTGTATTATTTTATATCAATAGCTATAATCCACTTCAGACCTTTTTTAAAGAGTACAAGCACCATTGGCAAAACGTAATTTAAGCAAACAACAGCTTCGCAATATCAAAGAGCATAAAGCATCTCATGATGATTTATCACATGCTTTGTCAGCTCTTGTGATATCACATCGCGGCAAACTCATTGAGCTTGAAAGCCAAACCGGTGAGGTTATCTTTTGCCAATACCGTCAAAACTTAGGCGCCATTGTTGCAGGAGACAACGTGCTTTATCTACCACAAGACAACAGTGAATATGGTGTTATCTGCCAAGTACTGCCGCGAACTAATGCACTAATACGTCCTAGTAAACTTGCACATAATCACAAAACGATGGCAGCAAATATTGATCAGCTTATTATTATGCTTGCCGTTAACCCAGCACCTATTGAACATTATATCGATCGTTATCTCGTTGCTGCACAGCATATGAATGTCAAACCCATTATTGTACTCAACAAAATGGATTTATTTGATCATGCTGACAATAAGGCACAGCTAGAGGCAATTGTTGATCTTTATCGCGGATTAGCTTATGAACTGATTACTTGCTCCGCTTTGTGTCATGAAAATTTGCAAGCATTGAAAACGCTTTTGCAACATAAGACCTCGATTATTGTTGGTCAATCAGGGGTTGGTAAATCTGAGATGCTTAATGCATTATTTGGTACGAATATAACGCTTACAGGTGAAATTTCTGAACAAAACAGCCGCGGCAAACACACCACAACCAGTGCAAGATTATTTCATCTCGATCAAGATACCAATATTATTGACTCACCAGGGATTCGTGAGTTTGGTATTTGGCATTTAGACAAAGCAGATATTTTTGCAGGCTTTAAAGAGTTCGCACAATTAGAAAATGACTGCAAGTTTAGAAACTGTGAGCATATTGAAAACACTAGAGGTTGCGCGATCAATCAGGCAGTTAATGAAGGCAAGATTAGTAAGCAACGCCTCATTAACTACCACCGCTTGATTCATGAGTATTTAGATTATAAAAACTAACTTTAGGATTATTTGGACAATCAAGGAATCACTGCATATACTAAAAGCACAATAAGCATACTATCTAATTTAACGAGGTTCTTATGCATCATATTTATGGGATCGGCGATGCCAAACAAAACTTTCCCAAACTGATTAATTTAGTATCAAACTCTGGTGAAGAGATTCTAATCACACGCGATAAAAAATTAGTCGCCAAAATTATCCCTGTGGAAAAGAAAAAACGTGTTATTGGAAAGCTTGCTGATAAATCCTATTATATGTCTGAAGACTTTGATGCGCCCAATGATAAAATTAATCAACTGTTTTATGGTGAATAATTTGCACTATTAATTTGTTCCTGTTTGCTTACATCTACTAATTTCGTCATATTGATTATCTACTCAAACCCATCAAAAAAATGACCGGTACCCTGCCAATCATTAACCACCTAACAACCCACACCACTTAGCACACTTTTGCCACCTGATATTGGCGTGACTTTGATCTGCGAGCTAATGCGCTCTTTAAGTGCTGGGACATGCGAAATTACACCGATTAATTTACCATCCTTTTGCAAGTGTGACAGTGCTTCTAGTGCCATCTCTAATGCATCTTCATCCAATGTACCAAAACCCTCATCTAAAAACAAAGAGTCAACGCAAACTTTTTGGCTTGCCATTTTTGACAATCCTAGTGCCAAAGCCAAGCTCATAATAAAACTCTCACCGCCTGAGAGATTTTTTGTCGTGCGTATTTCTCCGGCTTGATAATTATCAATCACATTTAATTGTAAAGGTTCATTACTATCACGCACTAACAAATAGCGATCACTCATCTGTTGTAACTGTTGATTGGCATAATTAACCATTAATTCAAAAGTTAAGCCTTGGGCAAAGTTACGATATTTTTTGCCATCTTGTGAGCCAATTAAGGCTCTAAGATTTGCCCATTTTTGAGCTTGCGCTTTTTGCTTGTCGATACTCGCTAGCTTATCTGTAAATGCTAACACTGCCTTTTCATGCGCTTGTAACTGTGTATTGAGTGATCCTAAATTTTCATATGTTTGTTGCTTTTCATATTGTATAAACTCTCGCTGCTGCAGCAAATTTTCGAGCTTCTCATCAGTCAATGACATATTATGAAGTTGATTATACTCATTTTGTTTAGCATTCAGCTGACTATCGATATCACGTCCATGATTGTGTAATTGCTCGGCTTCTTGTTGCAATAGATTGATTTGATCTATTTGATTTAAAAGCACTTTAAAGGCATCTTCATCCGTCATATTATGTGACTTTAGCTGCTGATAAAAATCTTCTTGCTTATCACTATACACTTTCTCTTTTTCTATTTGTAATGCCTGATAGTTACTTAATTGCGTATTGAGCACAAGTATTTTGTCATCAATCGATTTTACCTCTTTAGCTAAATGATCATATTGCTTTTGCGCCTGATCAACTGCTTGTTGCAACTGCTGTTCATAATCATCAGGGTCTTTATCTGCCAATAGCTGTTGCCGAGCTTGGACAAGCACTTCCTTTTCTTCATTTAGGCTAGCTATTGCTGCTTGCTCTTGTTGTATAGAAGCATTGCTCTGCTTAATCTGCTGTTGAACAAGATTTAGCTGTTCAGTAAAGTGTTGCTTTTGTTGTTCATAGTTTTGTAATGCCTGCTGCGTTTGTTGCCATTGTCTCAAGCGCTTTTGCAATTGCGTATTGACTTCAGTCAGTTGATCGACATGTGTTATTGCCATGGCATATTTACGCAACACCTCATTACATTGAGACATTGCTTGTGATAGTTTTTTTTGCTCTTGTGACAGTTGCTCTTTTACCTTCTCTAATGCTGATTGAGCACTAGTGATTTTCTCATCTGCTACACGTAACTGCGTCGTTAAATCACTATATACTTGCTGCTTTTGAGTCACTTGTCTGTCTTGTTCAGTAACTTCTTTTTGCAATACTTTGATTTTTTTAATATGCGATTTCAATGTTTTAATATCATCATTCGCATCCAATACCGGCAAACCTTTTGCATAGGGATGCTCCAATGCACCACACAACGGACAAGCCTCACCATCAACAAGCTTTTGGCGCTCTTGTTCTAAATGAATAATGACTTTTTGCTGCTCTTGAATATGCAGTTTAAGCTCCAAGGTTTCCTCGTAATCCTCAAGCTGTTTACCTGCTAATATGTTGTCAAGCTGCACGCTGAATGCTGCCGAATGTTCCTTGGCTTTATTTAAACCATCATTGGCAAAATTCGCCTTTTGTTGGCATTGATCTTGTTGCTGTAAAGCTTGATCTAACTGTTTTTGCGCTTTTTTACCTTCAGTATGACAATGATTAAGTGCATTGTGCTTATCAGTAATTGAACTGATCTGTAATTGAATACCTTGAAAATCAGCGATTAAACCTCCATCGCCTGCATATTGCTTAGCGTATAAAATATTGTCTTGATTAGCCTTATCAAGCTTAATCATATCCTGTTGCATATTTTCTTGCTGTTGCAATTGGTTCTTTAGTTCAGTATTTAATGTATCCAGCTTCCTTTCAAATTGATGCAATTGCGCTTGTTTATATTCAATGTTGTGATCCAGTTTACGCACTTCTTTAAGCACTGGCACTTGTAGTGCTTGAGCTTCTTGAGCTTGCTGCCACAGCCCTTTTGCTTTGTCACATTGTACTTTGGCTTGATTATTATCTTTTTGTAATTGTGGGCGCTTAAGCTGTAAGGTATCAATCTCAGCTTTCACTTTGTTAAGCTCAGTATAAATGCTCTGATAAGCCTCATAAATTGGTTTAATCTCTTTAACTTGCTGTAAGCGTTTCAACTGCTGCTGTTTGGGCTTGAATGCTTCTTGCTGTTGTTGTATATGCTTATATTGCTCCTCTAATTGTGATATCTCACTTTGAAGCTTGTCAATCGTTTGAAGCCAGCTCACTTTATCATTCAACACTTTTTCGCTAGTATCTAACCGCTCAATCAACAACTTGTTAATAGCAAACTCATTATTTAGTTGCATCAGCTGCCCTTGCGATCACGGCTGTCCCATCTAAAAACCTTGAGCCAAAATAGTGCTTAAAGTCTGATTTCCCCAGGCTGCTTTCTTACGCA
>NZ_JBQAJM010000034.1:0-20925 GCF_052030685.1 Cysteiniphilum sp. 19S12-1 | reverse complement strand
AAGTGGCTACAACCTATATGTAATAAGGGCTAACATCACTTTGATAGTACAAACCAGTGCTATCTGGAATTAACCCCGAATATGAAAACCATGCGCTGTCGATGCTACCAAGCCATGAAGCTTAGGTGTGAACAATAATCCTCCCTTATCAGATGCGGTAACAGTTATCGTCCCAACATAAGTATGCTTAGCTGCAGTACTATACATCTTGATAATGATTTTTTGTTGCCCCTTGGTTGCTGATGCTTTACTTGTAGTATTCATGACATCTGATTGTGCCATGCTTGAAGAAACAATAACTCCTGACAATGCTAGCGCCATAGCCAATGTATTTAATATTTTCATTCTAAAGTCCTCCATGATTACGATTACAATTAAGGTTAAGATTTATATTTTGACACTTCATTGCTGCATTAGCGCTGCCTCTACATACTTCTTGTATTCAGGATGTGCTAAGTTAAATTGCTCAAGCATTATGGCTTGCACTTCTTTTGTTGCATGCACTAATCCGCCGGCGATATTATGGGCTAGCTGCTGCTTTTGTGACTCACTCATCAATTGGAATAAATCCCCTGCTTGTGAGTAATTATCCTCAGCTTGTGCATCATAATAATCAATATCACCAGATTGTCTTAATGGTGGTTCTTGATATTGAGGTGCTTCAGTTGGCGCACTGGTTTGCTGGTTAGGGTAAAAGTTAACACTATTATCTTGAGAGATATCTAAACCAGTGCCTGCCATTGCGCCATCACGTTGATAATTATGCATGGGGCATTTTGGCGCGTTAACTGGTAAATGATGCGCGTTAACACCAACACGATGGCGATGCGCATCTTGATAGGCAAGCAGTCTTGCTTGCAACATTTTATCAGGAGAAGCGCCCGTGCCAGGCACAAGATTACTTGGCGCAAAGGTTGATTGCTCAACTTCAGCAAAATAATTGTCAACATTACGATTTAATTCAATTACACCAATCTTTTGCAATGGGAAATCAGCATGCGGCCAGACTTTGGTTAAGTCAAATGGATTAATATGATAATTTTGCGCCTCTTGTTCTGTCATCACCTGAATATTGACATCCCACTTTGGAAAATCACCCTTGGCAATAGTATCAAAAAGATCCTTTTGCGCACCAAACCCAGGCATTTTAGCTGCTTCTTCCTCGCTTAAATTCTCTATACCTTGCTGGGTTTTAAAGTGCCATTTGACCCAAAAACGCTCACCTTTAGCATTATACAAACTTAACGTATGTGAGCCAAACATATGCATATGACGATAGCTCTTAGGAATGCCACGATCAGACATTAAAATGGTCATTTGATGTAATGATTGTGGATTTTTGGACCAGAACTCATACATTGCTGCAGGATCTGGTAAATTGGTTTGCGGGTTTTTCTTTTGTGAATGGATAAAATCTGGGAATTTACTCGGATCTCTTAGAAAAAATACTGGTGTATTATTACCGACAATATCATAATTACCTTGTTTGGTATAAAACTTAATTGCCGTGCCGCGTGGGTCACGCGCATAATCACTTGAATCCTGACCTCCACCAACTGTGGAGAAGCGAATAAACACATCGGTTTGTTTGCCCTTGCCTTGCAAGAAATCGGCAATGCTTAAGTGTGATAAATCTTCTTCTAAAGTAAATACTCCATGGGCACCGGAACCGCGTGCATGCACAACACGCTCAGGGATGCGCTCACGATTAAAATGCGCAAGCTTCTCAAATAACCTGAAATTATCAAAGGTTAATGATCCGCGCTCACCCGCACTAATACTAGTATTATCATTGGGCACAGGTGCGCCATTATTAGTAGTTAAATATTTCTTGTCCATATTAAACTCTCCTTATTGTTGGTTATGTAACTTGTTAAAAAATTTTATATTTCCAAGCTTAACAGCACTTCATCAACCTGAGAAATATATTACATTATTATTTTTGATATATTTTGCTTATCATCTATCTAGCACTAAAAACCTAATTAACTGGTAACGCTCTTCATTATTTTTAAAGCCATCCCTAAACAACCACAATTTTAAACGTTTGTTATTTGAAAGTTTGCATTCTAAATATAACGTACCTGCTATCATAATGCTACGGCGAACGGTCACATCATTGTGCCAATCATTACCATAATATAAGTTAATCTTACGTGTATGTGCAGTCTCAATTAAACTAATCGCGTTTAATCGCCTACCCCATAAATAATTCAATAACATGCCAATAAAAGCAATAATCCACAGTATAAGCGCACTATAAAAAAGCATTGCATATAAGAGCTTAAAAATAATAAAAAGACAAAATCCAAACAATAAAACAATGAAAACAAGCTCGATGAAAGATCGTTGTAATGCCAACTTCATCGTTGTCATCTATTTACTCCGTTGCGGTTAGCGTTGTTACGGTCAATTTAGTCGTCTCTTTGGTCGACTTACAAAAGGTTTCTTTAATCAAAAAAACACTAATTAACACGCCAATAGCTATTACCATGATAATCAATAAAAAGCCATGCTGATAATTAGCAATACTTAAATCTTGCCCTTTTGACAAATAGGCAAGCACACCACCAATCAAAGGCGCCATCAAAGAAGTCACAAGCATAATCATGGCATTATTAAGTCCTAAACCTGCAGCAAGATAATTGTTATTGCACTGCTCAGCCATAATCGCAAAGCCAATACTCTGACCGCTAGCGCCAATGCCAAGACCAAAAAAGGCAATACTAATCACGATAATATTTATTGGGAAATAAGTAATGCATAGCACCGATAAAATACAAACAATTGCAGCAAACATCATCACACGCTTACGCTTACTGGTTCGATCTGAAATGAAACCCAATAACGGACAGCCAATGGCATAACCTAACCATGATAACGTTAACATATAAGATGAGACATCAGAGCTAAAACCATGCAACATCAAAAATGTCTTACCACTATTTTCAGAGAAATACTCTATGGCAAAATACACGCACGCGGAATAACAGGCAATATACCAAACCTGACGTTGACGCATCAACTGCCAAAGATTAACTTTTAATCGCTCTTGGCGCTTTAATATACGAAAACTTCCCGTGTAATCCGTATTATTGCGAACAACAAGAAGCACGATAATCGCGATTACAATACCGATAGCCCCTAATACATAAAAAATATAACGCCATGGTAGTTCAGAATGAGATGACAAACTATTTAAAGGACCTGCTGCCAACATCGGGCCCATCGTGCCAATGAACTGTGATAAGCCGATAAATAGCGCAATATGTTTGCGTGGCATCCAGTCATATACAGCGACTAACAAACAGATAAAGCCAAAAGATGAGCCAAGTCCCATTAATACGCGAAAAACAAAGGCACTATCAAAGCCAAAGCTGATGCCAAAGCCACTAACTGCCAATGCACAGAAGAATACAGCAACGAATAATGCCTTTTTTAAACCTAAGCGATCGGTGATAATGCCTACTGGAATTTGCATAATGCCATAAATCAACTGATAGGCTGTTGAGCTTAAGATGGCAAATGTCACAAGGTTTAAATTAAGATCTTGAATAATGGGATGCTCAAACGTGCCTAAAATGGTTCTTAGTAAAAACTCATACATGAAAAATAGCGCACACACCAACCAAATCATCGTGCCGATAAAACTCATTTTTTGATTTTGACTCATATTATTCGTCAACCTCAGGTTTGTTTTCTTCCCATTCCTCTAAGATTTCTTCAGCTCTTTGATTATCGATAAAAGAGGCTACTTTAAAAACAGAAACACCTTCTTGAATCAATGGTGAACGGTTAATTCCAACAATTACGCCATCCAGATTTGACTTGATTACTGTCGCATTCTCATTACTAAATGGGTCAGTCAAACGTCCGATTTTATCACCCTTTTTGATTGACTCTCCCAATGCTACTTCACTATGTAAAACACCCGAGGATGATGAAATAAGCCAATCATCATCCTTTGAAAATACAGGCGTTACATTATCATCAACCTCACCATTTAGCATCCCAAGTTTGCACATCACGTTTTTAATACCATCTAAACCCACCTGAATTGCCGTTTGATCGAAACGTTGCGCTTCCCCTGCTTCATATACCAATAAAGGAATATTCAAACTTTCTGCGGTGATGCGAATGCCGCTTTGATTAGTTTCAACCTCAGTAATAACGGGGGCTTGGAATGCTTTGGCTAATTTCTTTGCCTCAACGTTATCAAAGTTACAATACACTTGCGGTAAAATTTCATGATTCAGTGAGCCTGTATTTAACTCAATGCAACAATTAATCTGTGTCAAAATCTCTTGGGTAAAGATATGTGCAATACGTTCACCAAAACTACCATGCTCATTTCCTGGGAAAGAAGCGCTTAGTTTAACGCCACTTGGTGTCGGTTTTGGAAAGTGAGACAAACCATACACATTTAAAACCGGAATAGCAACCAATGTTCCATTCAAGTCATCCGCAGAGATATCATCATATAGCTGATTAGCTATTTCTAATCCATTAAACTCATTACCATCAATCATCGCAAACACCAAGAGTTTGCGTCCACTTTGCTTGCCATTGATTACTTTAATTGGCATGTACATTGGCGAGCATGAATACTGCTCAGGCAAGGGTAATGCCAATGTCGCTTTCTCACCAGGGTGAACACTGGCGTCACAAATTTTGAAACTACTATTTTTCATTTTTATTACGAACCTTATTTGTTTTATTTAATTTCAACAGTATTCCAAAGCCTTTAAAAAACCTTAAATCTTGAATAATTGAAATCATTGAAAGTTATGTAGAAAGAGTATAGCCATTATTGACATAAGCTAAACAGCAAAACACATATTTTTTTAATTTTAAATATAAAGGGATCATCAAAGCACCTAGATTTTTTCACACAAACCATCATATTGCTCAAGATTATTATGGCGCATAACTGTCTTTAGAATCGTCGCATATTCATCACCTTTCAAGCCTGAATAAGATTGCAAATAGCCTGCTAAATCATAACCGTTTAACATAATCAACTGCGCTCTTTGCTTTCTGAACTCAGCATAAGGCGCCAAAGTATTAAGCACACGATAATAATCAACAATGCTCGCGCTAACATCAGTAAATTTACTGACTTCATCAATCACGCCTGATGTTGGATATTTAGGTGCAATACCACAGCCTTGTGAGAAACAATGTAAGCCGAAATAATTTTTACCATGCACCGCAAAACGCGAACCACCCCAGTTACTCTCAACAATTGCCTGTGCTAAAGTCAAGCTTTCGGGAATGACATTCACGCTTAACAACAGATGGTTAATCAAACTGTTATCACTATTTGCATAAGCGTTTAGCGCATAGGCATCTGCCAACTCGCGCAAACGTACTTTATCTTGAGGTGTGATAGTAGACTTTGATTCTAGTGCTAATAAAAAGTCTCGCTCTTTGATAATCTGTCGATTAATCGGACACATCTTAGTAAGCATCGTATTAATAAATGCCTGCTTCGGCAATCGCAGCGCTTGTGAAATTGATAAATCATTATCCTCAAGATTGTTCATCTGTACAATGCATTGAGATGAAACACCAATACGATGCGCAATCCTATCAATCGCATCGCCCTTTAATACTAAGTACTTATATGAGCTATCATAACTACAACTTGGTGGCAAATTCAGTTTTGTTAAAACGTCACGCTTATTAGTATCTGCATTTTTTCCTGCATGTATTTCTTGTTTTTGCTGTTTTTGCGCCACTGAATAACTTGATGAGTCTGGAATATTATTTGCTGTTGTGCACGCACTCAAAAGCACTGCTATGAATATAATGCTTTTACTTTTAATACTATTTATTCTTGCCATTTCTTTTCTCTTTGCATGCTATGCGGATATTTTACCGCTTAGAGTATAGTCACCTAAAAATTATTCTGCTTTTATTTCCGCATGTTTTGGTTCTTTTATAAGGAAAACCAGTAGCAATGAAATGGTAATACATATTGGAATAACGATATAAGCACCACGAAAACTTAAAGACTGTTCAAGCATACCAAAACCAATTTGTGCTAAAGCACCACCACCCATAATAATCAAAGAAGCTAATGAAGTTGCTGAAGCAGAAATCTCTACTGGGTTTGATTCAGCTATGACTGGATAACCAATATTTTGCGCAGCAGTTAACGCACCGATAAAAAAGAAGATCACAATCAATGCATGATAGCCAAGATTTGCATTAAGCAGTAATAAAGTTACCACCAGTGAGAGACTTGCCCCCAATAACATAAATGGCTTGCGCGAGCGATAATAGTCTGAAAGTTTGTTCCATAAAGGTCCACCAATCATATAACCAATACTAATGATCCCCGCAATCATCGCCGCGTCTTGCGCGGTTATGCTAAAGCTATGCCTTAAAAACGCCTGTCCAAAACTAAATTCAAGAATCATAACTGGGAAATTCATCAATGAAACATAAAGTGCCGCTAACCAGTTTTGTTTTTTGTTAACCACATAACGTAAATTTTTAAAAGCACTCCAAACTGACTGCTGCGCTTTATTATTTTGCTGATTCTGCTCGTTTTGCTCATTTTGCTGATTCCTCTGTGGTTTCTTTTGAATCAACACTAATGCCAAAGCAATAATAACAAGCCCCATAATAATATTAGTGATTTGCACAACCTGCCCAGAGCCAGAATATACCAACAGTGCATGCCCGCCGGCATTTCCTAAGTAGCTTCCTAAAAAGGCAATCGTAATTGCCATACTGATAGGAAAACCTATCCGCCCATGATCAAACCAGTTTGTTGCCACACGCACGCATGATAATAAAGTAAAAGCTCCACCAAATCCCACCAATAACATACAGGCATATGCAATAAACTGACTGCTGACAAATGTCATGATTGCCACACCAGTCAACATCACCATAAGTGCTGATACAATCACTCTTTTGCTATTATAGCGATCCAAAATCACACCTGCTGGAATAAACATCAAAACATTGCCAATCAAGTACATCGACGTAAACAAGCCATATGAACTGATTTGGTAACGCGCAATATAATAATCAATCAACGTGTTATTAAGTGATAACTGAATAAACCAATAAAAAAAGAAAAGTGCCGCGGCAAACATCGAAAGCCACGCACGTAATGAGTAGTTTGTATTTTTATGCATTTTAAGATGCGTGATAAAATTAATTTGCGCCGACTTTACCGTGATATTTTAAGATGTCAAGCGCCTTGCTTTCTAGGATCGACTTTGCTAGGATGCACGTGCTTTTATTACAGCATTAGCTTAATGAAGTTTTTGCAAGAGGTGTCCGAGTGGGCGAATTAGCCCCTCAAGCAGCGGCTAAGCTGCGAGCTAATGAGTGCCTGTAGCAGGAGCGAAAGGCTGGGTTACTTAACAAGATCACGATAATTGAGTTTATTAACTAATCAGCCACGAGTTGAACAGGTCAATTTTCTGGAGGGGTGTCCGAGTGGTTGAAGGAGCACGCCTGGAAAGCGTGTATACGTTAACGCGTATCGAGAGTTCGAATCTCTTCCCCTCCGCCAGAATTTTAAATTTACCTCGGCAAAGAACAAGCGCAAACCGTCGACATAACCAAATGTCATATCATGTTTACCAAGAAACATCGAAATCGCTTCATTAAAGTAGTCTAAAATAATGTGATTGCTTAAGTGTTGACCTGCATTCACATCTAAAAATCACAGTGGGATATCGCAACTAAAAAGGTTTTCGTGCAATAAACCTTGTGGTTTCTTTAAGGCGACAAACACGAAAAGTCACTCTTAATCGTTGTATGTTAGCTTTAAGTACGTATTCTAAAGCTTCCAATCAGCGATAGAAACGAGTTTAGCAATAAAACCATAGCGATTTTTGGGCTAATCCGTATAATAATGCCGGTATATTGCACAAAGGAAATAAAAACCTATGAATATTGATTTTAGCTTTTGGCTACTGGTACTGACAATTGCCTCTGGTATTATTGCTGCCATTGACAAATTTAAGTTTGAACCAAAACGTTTGGCACCCGTTATGGATGAGCTCCAAGGCATGAAGCAAAAAGAACGTCGCAAGTTCATCCAAAAAAACAAAGCACTAAAAGCGCCTCTATTGGCTGATTATGCACGCTCACTGTTTAGCGTATTTTTGATTGTCTTTATCTTGCGCGGTTTTTTAATCGGCAACTTTTTAATCCCATCAGCTTCAATGACACCAACACTACCCGTTGGCAACTTCATCTTGGTGAACAAAACCGCTTATGGCATAAGAAATCCAATTACCAATAATGTCTGGGTTGAAACAGGCAAGCCTGAGCGTGGCGATATTGCGGTATTTCACTTCCCAGTCAATCCAGGGGTTGACTTTATTAAGCGCGTTATTGGCGTGCCTGGTGATGTCATCTCTTACCAAGACAAAAAGCTTACCGTCAATGGCAAAGCGATTGAATATACCAACTGCTTAGATAACCAAGTTAATAGCTATAATGGCAATGGTCCCAACACCATTTGTACTGAGCACCTTGGCAAGGTAGCCCACCAAATTGACGACATGACCAATGCGCCGTCGGCTGACTTCACCAATCTTGTTGTTCCTCAAGGCATGTATTTTGTAATGGGAGACAACCGTGACAACAGCGAAGATAGTCGCTATTGGGGCTTTGTGCCAGAGAAAGACCTTGTTGGTAAAGCAAGCTTTGTCTGGTTTAGTTGGAATAGTTTAAACAGCTCCGTACGCTGGAATGAAATAGGAAGAGTATTGTAAATAATGACCATTGATTACACCCCTTTATATCGTAGCATTGGCTACCACTTTAATAATGAAGCGCTTATCATTCAAGCGCTCACTCATCGCAGTAAACAAAAGCAACATAACGAACGTTTAGAGTTCTTGGGCGATTCCATTCTTGGGTTTGTAATCGCCGAAGCGCTTTATCAAAAGTTTCCACATGAAGATGAAGGCAGCTTATCGCTCCTTCGCATGTATCTTGTGCGTGGTAAAACACTGACCGATATGGCAAAGCATTTTGATCTGGGTGAATATATGTCTTTCGGTGTTGGCGAGCTTAAATCAGGCGGGCATAAACGCGCACGCTTGTTAGAAGATGCTTTTGAGGCGCTGATTGGTGCAATCTACTTGGATAGTGACATGTTGGTTGTTAAAGAGCGCATCTTAACCTGGTTTAAAGATGTTTTGACCACATTGAATGTTGAAGAACATACCAAAGATCCGAAATCCCGCTTACAAGAATACTTACAAGCTGAGATTCAAACACACCCTATCTACTCAATTGTTGCTACCGAAGGCTTAGATCACGATCAAACGTTTACGGTTGAAGTTTCGCTCGGATCACTTGAGCACAGCTATCGAGCCAAAGGCAAATCACGTAAACAAGCCGAGCATGCCGCTGCCAAAGAAGCATTAAAAGCGATTAAAGCGCAAGATCAGCAAAACAAGCAAAATAAGCAAGATCAATAACTATGGCACGTAAACGCAAAGGGATTGCCTTAAATGGCATTATCGTTATTGATAAACCACAAGGCTTGTCCTCCAACCAAGCACTACAACGTGTTAAGCGCCTTTTTAATGCACAAAAAGCCGGACACACGGGTAGTCTTGACCCGATGGCAACGGGCGTGTTACCCATTTGCTTTGGTCAAGCAACACGTATATCGCAATATCTTTTAGATGCTGATAAGGCTTATCAAGCAACGATTCAATTAGGTATCAGCACTGATAGTGGTGACGCTGAAGGCAATGTTATTGAACAGCACCAAGTCCCTGAAATCACACTTGAGAACATCCATAACGCATTGGATAAATTCCGTGGTGAGATAAGTCAGATCCCTCCGATGTATTCAGCGCTCAAGCACCAAGGGAAACCTTTGTATGAGTTAGCACGTCAAGGTATCGAAATCGAGCGCAAAGCGCGTAATATCAATATTTATGCACTTGAATTGATTGGCTACAACCCTGAAAAACACACCATTGACATTGATGTACGCTGCTCCAAGGGGACCTATATTCGCACGCTAGGCATGGATATTGCCAAAGCGCTAAATTGCGCTGGACATTTAATTAAATTAACACGAACAGCATGCGGACTATTGACGAGCAATGATGCATCGTCACTTGAAATACTGCAAGCACTCACGCTGGATTCATGCTATGAAAAACTACTTAATCCAGAATATGCATTTACAGATACACCTATTTTTACTATACCTAATGACAAAGTGGACTTATTTTATCTGAAAGGGAAAATGCAACTAACCAATAATTTCACCGGCACCGCCCGTATTTATGATCAAGATCGATTTGTCGCGCTTGGTCACTTTAATGATGGCGAGCTTGTGAAAAAACAACTTTTTTTACAAGGCATCATCGAGAATGAGCAAGAAATACACGATTGATAACGATCCAAACAAGGATTTAGAAGCACAAAAATATGACGACCCTATTCCAAGCAGGGAAGTCATTTTAACCTACTTAAAAGACCTCAAACAGCCGACTGTTTTTGAAAAGATTGCTGATAAATTAGGACTAAAACGCAGCAAACAGCTCGATGCCCTTGCCAATCGGCTAGGCGCGATGGTACGCGATGAGCAAATTGAACAAGATGGTCAGTATTTTAGACCGTTAAAACAAAAACGTCGCATCATTACCGGCTACGTGCGCGTTGAAAACGATGGTAATGCGATTATTACTACCGAAGATAGAATGCATAGCGCGTTTTTACCACAACATCAAGCTCGCTTAGTCTTCAATGGTGACAAGGTGTGCGCGATGATCTTGGGACTTAATCGCAAAGACAAATTAGAAGCGCGAATTGATAGTATTATTGAGCGCAATACCATCGAAATTACTGGACGCTATAGCCAACAGTTGGATAGCCACTTTATCCAACCGATTAGCAAAACCATGCCGAAATATATAGCACTCTTGCCTCCGTCAGAAGAGCTTGAACCTGACACTTTGATCAAAGCGAAATTAGTCATATTCCCTTCAACGGTTTGCTCAGCGGTCGCGCAATTTGTTGAAATCATTGAAGAGCAATCACCGATCCTCACGGCAATTTCAGTTGCCAGCAAAAAGCATAATCTAATCGAAAACTGGAGCAATAAAACCGCACGCTTAGTTCGCAAACTCCCCCATGAGGTGCTCGATACTGAAATATCAGCACGCACAGACCTACGTGATTTACCCTTTGTAACGATTGATGGTGAGGATGCCAAAGACTTTGATGATGCCGTTTACGCACGCAAAAGCTCAACCGGTGGTTGGAAGCTTTATGTGGCAATTGCGGATGTTTCATATTATGTTCGCCCTGAATCAAGTCTGGATAAAGAAGCACAAGCAAGGTCTACTTCTGTTTATTTCCCAGGGTATGTTATTCCGATGCTGCCTGAACAGCTCTCTAATGAGCTGTGCTCATTAAAACCCAAAGTGGATCGCTTAGCATTAATCTGTGAGATGAATATCAGCGCCAATGCCAAGCTTTCACGCTACAAGTTTTACTCAGGCGTTATTAATTCCAAAGCACGCTTAACGTATACTGAGGTTTCAAAACTTTTAAACAATAAAGACAATAGCATCTATTACGAGCAACCTGAGCTTATTCCACACTTATTTGATTTATATGACCTTTATAAAGTCTTAGCAACTGCACGCAAACAACGAGGAGCAATTGACTTTGATACGGTTGAATCACAAATTATTTTAAATGATCATCAGCATATTTCAGCGATTATTCCACGCCAGCGTAATGATGCGCATAAACTCATTGAAGAATGTATGCTTTTGGCAAATGTCGCTACCGCGCGCTTTATTGAAAAAAACAAAGCAGGCGCTCCTTTTCGTGTACATGGCGCACCACCTAGTGGCAAAGTTGACGACTTGAAGGCTTATTTACATTCACTGGGCATTGCCTTTAAACCCAACAAATCAGGTGCCACACCAGCTGATTATAGTCAGATGCTAAACTCCGTCAAAGACCGTGATGATTTTGCCAATATTCAGCTGATGACATTAAAAAGCATGAATCAGGCCTTTTACACACCTGACAATGATGGACATTTTGGCTTAGCATATCCTGCTTACTGCCACTTCACCTCACCTATTCGCCGTTATCCTGATTTATTAACACATCGCGCAATCAAATCAATTCTTGGCGAGAAAACCCTTGGCGCTTATCACTACACGCACAGTCAATTAGACGAGCTTTGCGCCCATGCTTCAAGTCAAGAACGCAATGCTGATTCAGCCTCAAGTGACGTTGAGAAATGGCTAAAATGCCATTTCCTACACAATCGCATTGGTGAGTTATTCGATGCTAAAATCGTTCATGTCACCGGCTTTGGCATGTATGTAGAGTTAATTGAAAACTATATCGAAGGGTTAGTACATATCTCGTCAATGCATGGTGATTATTATGTCTTTGATGAGGTGCAACATCGTTTAATCGGTCAACACTCTAAAAAAGCCTTTGGCATTGGGCAAAAGGTTCAAGTACAACTTGTGCGCGTTAATCTTGATGAAATGCAGATTGATTTTGAATTAACAGTAAATGGCAAAGGCCGCAGCCATCAAGAGCTTGCCGCAGGTCGCACACCAAAACGCCGTCGTGCACGCATTAAAAGCGCAAGCTTAAAACCTACAACGCAAAAGCGCACACGCAAAAAATCCACACATAATAGCACCGTTGAGCCCACAAAGTTAGTTGAGGATAAACCGGCAAAAGCCAAAAAGAAAAAACCCAGTAGTGCAAAGCGCACACGTAAGAAGTCAAATGCTAAGAACTCTCAAACTGAATAATCATCAAAGGGCTATTCTAAAAAATGCATAAAATACTTATTAGCGCTTGCTTACTTGGTCATAATGTCCGCTATGATGGTAACAACTGTTTCTCCGACCACTCGACTTTAAAAAAATGGCAGGAAGAAGGGAGAATAATATCAACCTGTCCAGAAGTATCTGGAGGATTACCTATTCCTCGAATACCTGCTGAAATAGTTGGAGGCAAATCAACTGATGTCATTCACGGGAAAGCCAAAGTTATTGGAAAAGATGATTCTGATCTATCAAAACAATTTATTCTGGGGGCTCAAAAAACCCTTGAGCTTTTGCAGTAGCTCATAATATTAAGTTGGCAATACTAAAAAGAATAGTCCCTCGTGTGGCAACTCAAGCATATATGATGGCAGCTTTAGTGCAAAAATAGTTGATGGCTCGGGTATCACTGCAGAATTGCTAACATGTAATCGAGTACGCGTTTTCAATGAAGGTCAAATTGACGAAGCTGATCTATTTTTAAAGAAGATTGAGAAGTAACTATTAGGCTCTGACTTAGATTAAAAATTATTAAAAAAGCCATATCCTTGGCAAGGACTAAGGACGATCATCATCCAAGCGCTGAGGTGGCAATAGCGATTCGCGCTTTAAGCCAAACAATACCGCTAATACACCAGCAACATAAATCGATGAATAAGTACCGACGATCACACCCAAGATAAGGGCTAATGAAAACTCATGCAATGAAGGTCCACCGAAGAAATAAAGGACAACCACTACCAAAAGCGTTAGTCCTGAGGTCATAATCGTGCGAGATAAGGTATCATTCACTGAGCGGTTAACCACTTCAATCACTGATGCCTTACGCATCTTACGGAAGTTTTCACGCACACGGTCATAAATAACCACCGTATCATTCAATGAATAACCAATTACTGCTAATACTGCAGCTAATGTTGTTAAGGTAAATTCTAATTGAAATGCCGCAAAAACACCTAGAATAATAATCGGATCATGAATAAGTGCAATACCGGCACTAATCGCAAACTTCATCTCAAAACGAAAAGCAATATAGCCAACAATACAAATCATTGCTACCAATAGCGCTAATAAACCATTGGTTGCAAGCTCTTTACCAACTTGCGGTCCAATATAATTTAAACTAGTGACTTGCGCTTGAGAGCCTAAACTTTTCTCAATTTTCACCTTCAGTAATTGCTGAGCAGATTGCCCATCTTGGTTAATCACTGCCTGATTGTTTTCATTTTTTTGAATCGGCAGCTTAATCATCAAGCTATCACTTGAACCAAAAGTCGTTACTTGCGCTGTTGGAAAACCATCTCGCGCCAATACTTTTGCCACCTCTTGAGTTGATGGCGCTTTATTATAATTGACTTGGATTTGATAACCACCGGTAAAATCCAAGCCCATATTTAAGCCGCGAACAACTAAAAATACAATAGATAAACCAATCAATACAATCGAAACAATCGCGGTCCATTTACGGATTCCCATAAAGTCGATATTGGTTTTACGTTTAAAAAACTCCATGCGACCCCCCTATATTCCGATCGATAATTTTTTAAGATTGCGACGTGAACCATAGACAAGGTTTGTCATCGCACGTGAAACAGTTACTGCCGTAAACATTGATGTCAGAATACCGATAATCAATGTCACCGCAAAGCCTTTAACGGCACCTGTACCAATCGCAAAGAGGATAATCGCAACAATCAATGTTGTGACGTTTGAATCAACAATTGTACCAAAGGCGCGCTCATAGCCTGCCGAGATCGCACTTTGCACCGGCATGCCATTTCTAAGCTCTTCACGTATCCGCTCAAACACCAAGACATTGCCATCAATTGACATCCCCAAGTTCAAGACAATACCGGCAATCCCTGGCAATGTTAGTGTGGCACCTGGAATGATTGACATAATAGCAACAATTAATACTAAATTTAGCACCAATGCGACATTGGCTATCATCCCAAACAGGTGATAGTAAATTGCCATGAATAACACAACAAGGATCAGTGCGACAACAATAGATAACATCCCTTGCTCAATATTTTGCTTACCAAGCGTTGGACCAATTTGTTGCTCTTGCGCAATATGTACAGGCACTTGAAGTGCACCAGAGCGAATCATTAATGCCAAGTTATTGGCTTCACGTTGATCAAGACCGGTAATTTGGAAGTTAGCACCTAACACGGTTTGAATCGTTGCGGCATTAACGAGCTTTTCAGTCTTTTCAATTCTATTGACTTCTTTGCCGTCAATCATTTCTTTCTTATAGGTTGTGTTAACTAGCATGACACCCATTAAGTCGCCGACATGCTTGCCAGTCACTTCTCTAAAATGACCTGCTGCATCTGAGCTTAACTGTACGGCAACGATTGGTTGACCACTTTGATGATCCACGCCAGGAGAGGCATTGACAATCGCACTGCCACTAACCACTGAATTACCATTAAGCTGATAGTAATAGGTTTGACCATTTGACGTTAATGGATAGACTTTAATACCCTGCTCTTCAACTTTTAAGCGATCGGTGACAGGTGTCACGATATAAAAGCTTGCGGTTGATGTACCTCCCAAAATTTGCTTAGCACGTGCTGCATCTTGCAGACCAGGCAACTCAATAATCACACGTGAATCACCAGAGGCGGCAACAGAGGCTTCCGCAACACCTAGCGCATTAATACGATTACGCATTACTGTCACCACTTGCGAGATAGCCTCTTGCTTGATTTGCGTTAACAATTGTGTATTGAAAGTTACTAGAAGCGTTTTATCTTTCAGTGCACTGTAAACCAACTGATTATTTTGCATCTTGCTATAGTCTGTTTTGATAAAATTAATTGCTTTATCCAGATCCGCTTTGTTGGCAAAAGTTAACGCAACATAGCCAATACTGCTATAAGTCACAGGCACTGGCAATGCTTTGCTTATTTCAGGTTTTTGCGACGCTTTTAGTTGTGATTCAGGTGTTACACCTAGTTTCTTAATACCCTGCGCCAAACTCTCTAAGGTATTATCCAGACGTGCATTAATCGCCGATTGCGTATCTGCTTCAAGCACCAAATACATACCACCGCGCAAATCCAAACCTAAATTCATGGGCTCGGCACCTAGCGCCAACAACCAATTAGGCGTGTTTCCTGCCATATTAAGGGCGATAATATAATCACTGCCAATGGTTTTCTGCAAAGCTGTGCGTGCCGCAATCTGATCTTGTGCGTCCGAGAATCTCACTTGAATCACTGTGTTTGATTCTTGATGCAATGATTTATACGCAATTTTTTGTTCGCTTAACGTATCTTTAATCTGCGTTACAAGTGCCGCATTCACCGTACCATCTTTGGGAGAGATTTGTAATGACGGCGTTTCACCAAATAAATTGGGTAACGCATAGATAATCGACAAAATCGCAATTACTAGAATAGTAATATATTTCCACAAAGGATACTTATTAACCGCAGCTTTTTGTCTGGGATGAAGCATAATCCTAATACCTTAGTTTGAGTTGGTCATACACTCATTGCAACATCATTTACAATGGGCATATAGCAATGTAGTCAAAATTAATTGGTTTTAACAGCACCTTTTGGTAAAACACCAGAAACCGCACTTTTTTGTACTTTGATAATAACGTTTTCTGCAATTTCAATTTCAGTATAGTTCTCACCAATTTTAAAGATCTTGCCAACAATACCGCCATTTGTCATGACTTCATCACCTTTGGCCAACTCTGAAATCATCTTACGTTGTTCTTTATTACGCTTCATTTGCGGACGAATAAGTAAGAAATAAAAAATGGCAAAAAACGCCACCAACATTAAAATTGAGCTCATTGCTGAGCCCCCTGCTGCCGCGCCTTCTGCAAAGGCGCTTGAACTTAATAACAATAGCGATGATAGTGCTACTAATAACTTATTCATTACTTATCTCCTGTTGAGGTATATATTATTATTCCGCTAGCATAATAGTTGACGCACGGAATACTATTTAAAAAATCTGGGATAATGTACATGACAGGGGGTATTTTGACAACTGTTGTCTGCTGCAAATCGATATATGAAAGATATTCACATGGAAGCAACTCACTGAGGTGATTCATATAAGGGTAATTCGTGAATCGCCCTCTCACAAATTTCCCTCTCACGCACTGCCTCAAAGGTTTTGAGGATGCAAAGAATCCAACTCCCATTGCAACGGGTTGTTGTCTATATATTCATATATTCGCAGATAATCATCCTCATCTCGAATAACATGCTCATAATAATTGCGTTGCCACAACTTCTGCCCAGATGCGCCTCGAACAATATTGATTTGCTTTGATGTTTGCATCTTAAATCGTCCAATGATTTTAGGCAATAGCATATTACGTCGTTGCTTTACGGTCATTGGTAGGGGCGATTCATGAATCGCCCCTACATGAATTGCCCTCTCATGAATTGCCCCCACAGTATTGGTGATAACCACAATTCCATGGAAGTGATTTGGCATGATAACAAATGCATCACATTTTACATTTGACCCTATGGCTTCAATTTTTAACCATTCGCTACGAACAATATCGCCAAGTTCATTCAATATCATTTTGCCATTGACAATATCTCCAAACAAACACGCTCTGTCTTGCGTACAAATTGTTACAAAATACATCCCTGCCTGAGAATAATCATACTCACTTAAACGAATTGAATGGCGATTTTGCTTCCTGCTGCTCATAGCTGTTTCCAATTCCTAATATATTTAAGCGAAAATTCACAATTTGAATATACGTGTAGGGGCGATTCATGAATCGCCCCTACGTGAATCACCCTTTGTATATAATTTATGACATCATATTTTTCAAAACGGTCTGCAAAATGCCACCATTTTTCAAATAATCAACATCGACATCAGCATCTAAACGTGCCAACGCTTCAAAGATAGTTTTGTGACCATTGGTATGCACGGCTTCAACGATAACATTCTCACGTGGTTTCACACTATCAAGTCCTTTGATATTGAAGGTTTCTGTGCCATCTAAACCAAGAGATTTAGCCGTTTGACCATTAACATACTGCAAAGGTAACACACCCATACCAACCAAGTTTGAGCGGTGAATACGCTCATAACTCTCAGCGATCACAGCTTTAACACCCAATAGGAAAGTCCCTTTAGCTGCCCAGTCACGTGATGAGCCTGTACCATACTCTTTACCTGCCAATACGATTAATGGCGTATTGGATGCTTTATATTTCATCGCTGCATCAAACACATATTCAATCGAACCATCTGGGTGATATTTAGTAACTCCACCTTCCGTACCAGGCGCTAACAAGTTGCGAATACGGATATTAGCAAACGTACCACGCATCATCACCTCATGGTTACCACGACGTGAACCATACGAGTTAAAGTCTTTTTTCTCAACGCCATGTGCTTTCAAATATTGCCCTGCTGGATATTCCTCTGGAATAGAACCCGCTGGAGAGATATGATCTGTTGTTACCGAATCACCTAGCATCAATAAGGTGCGCGCACCAACAATATCTAAAGACCCCTTGCCTGAATCCGCAAAGTTCTCAAAGAAGTTAGGGCATTGAATATAAGTTGATTTCTCATCAAATTTATATAGCTCACCTGTAGGTGCTGATAGTTTCTGCCAATCTTTTGTGCCATCTAAAACCGTTGCATAGGATTTCTCAAACATCTCAGCATTGATCACGCGTGATTGTAATTCAGCAATATCATGACAACTTGGCCATATGTCTTTCAAATAAACATCTTCTCCATGTTGATCTTTACCAATTGGATCATGCTCAGGGTCAAAATTAACTGTTCCAGCAATAGCATAAGCCACCACATGGATAGGAGAGGCTAAGTAATTTGCTTTAACATCTGGGTTAATACGTCCTTCAAAGTTGCGATTCCCTGAGCCGACGGATGCAACGACTAAATCACCTTTGTTAATCGCATCAATAATTGGTTGATCCAATGGTCCTGAGTTACCAATACACGTTGTACAACCATATCCAACAACATCAAATTTCAGTTGTTCTAAATACTTTAATAAGCCTGATTTTTCAAGGTATTGCGTAACTACCTGTGAGCCAGGGGCTAATGACGTTTTAACATATGGCTTAACTGTTAGACCTTTTTCAACTGCCTTTTTAGCTAATAAACCCGCACCCAATAAAACGGATGGGTTAGATGTATTTGTACATGAAGTAATAGCAGCAATTGCGACATCTCCATGCTTTAATTCACAATCCATGCCTTCAATTTTAACCGCTGTTTTGGTTTGCTCCTCTGTCAAGCCGAAGCCATGTAAGCCTGCCTCATGCGTTAAACATTTTTTAAAGTTTGCTTTTAAGTCATGCATAGGCACACGATCTTGTGGGCG
Organism: Cysteiniphilum sp. 19S12-1; assembly: GCF_052030685.1. NCBI lineage: Bacteria > Pseudomonadati > Pseudomonadota > Gammaproteobacteria > Thiotrichales > Fastidiosibacteraceae > Cysteiniphilum > Cysteiniphilum sp. 19S12-1. The sequence goes on along the minus strand of NZ_JBQAJM010000034.1, from coordinate 1,749 downwards.
CTTAGGACCCGCTAATGTTGAGTCCACTGTTGACATATCAAGCTCGATTACCGCCGTATACTCTGGCTCTTCTGCTGGGTTATGACGGAATAAATATTGCTCCTCATAAACTTTCTTCGCCAGATCAACATATTCATCACGATTACTGTTTTTAAAGAAGGCTAAAGTTACATCATCGACTGGGAAGAAGCCCATTGTCGCACCATACTCTGGCGCCATGTTGGCAATGGTTGCTCGATCTGGTAATGATAAATGTTTTAAACCTTCACCAAAGTACTCAACAAACTTACCAACCACACCATGCTTACGAAGTAGTTCCGTAATTGTTAACACTAAATCAGTGGCCGTGACACCTTCACGCAACTCACCTGTCAGTTTCACACCAACAACATCAGGCAATACCATATAATATGGCTGACCGAGCATAACCGCTTCCGCTTCAATACCGCCAACGCCCCAACCCATCACACCAATGCCATTAATCATCGTTGTGTGTGAATCAGTACCGACAAGGGTATCAGGATAAGCAACTTTCTCACCATTTTGATCTTTAACTAAAATGCCTTTTGCTAAATATTCCAAGTTCACTTGGTGAATAATCCCCATGCCCGGCGGCACAACAACGAAATCATCAAAGGCTTTTTGCCCCCATTTTAACAATGAATAACGCTCGCCATTTCGCTCAAATTCTTTGGCAACGTTTTTCTCAAGTGCATCTTTCGTACCGTAGTAATCAACTTGCACAGAGTGGTCAATAACCATTGCTGTATCAACCAATGGATTAATTTTTTGTGGATCCCCACCTGCATCTTTAATCGCTTGACGCATAGCAGCCAAATCAACAACCGCAGGCACGCCGGTAAAATCTTGCATCACAACGCGTGCTGGCATATGCGGGATCTCAGGGCGCACTTTGGCTTTAGCGTCCCAATTAAGTACATTTTCAACGTCAGACACTTTGACTTTATAGTCATCAATATTACGCAATTGGTTCTCAACCAATACACGAATAGAATACGGCAAACGCGTAATATCTTTACCTGTTTCAGCTGCTAATTTTTGCAAGCTATAGGCAGTATATTGTTGCCCTTTAGCGTCAATCAAAACCTTTGTTGAACGTTTTAAATCGGTCATGAGGATAGCTCCTTCTTTACTGTTTTTTTCTGTGTATTGAGGCTTATTTCGGCGCTCATATTAGCCCAATCAGCTGCTGTTGTACAGCGTGATGCAAGCTCCATGGTAATAATCACCCATACCTGATAAGTGCAAAACCAAAGGTAGTGTAATAACCTTTCAAACACGATCAATAGACTTCAACTCACGAAATGCAGAGAAGATAGAATCATGCCCCAAAGCGTGCCTTGAACAAGTTTTAAAAATATCAAAAGTCATTTTGTCATAACACATCCAGCAGATGCCCCACAAATATATAAATTCAGCTATATTTAAGTCTATATCGAATATCATAACGACTGATTTAGGTGATCAATATCATGCAAACAGCAACGAAACAACACCATAGATTGCTTAAGAAAACACTAAAGCCTGAGTACCTCGTATCATGCTTAACCATTATCATGTTATTTCTTCTGAGCCAGCATCTAGCAGAGCAAAAGGATAAAATAAATGCCATTGATCCACCAGAATACTATTACATCTACGCCAGTATTACCTGTTAGAACCAGCAAAAACTTTAGGCTCAGCCAGAGTTATTTTGCAAATCAACCAACATTATTTTGCAAATGAAAT